>JBFJVB010000005.1:0-66026 GCA_041624435.1 Oceanococcus sp.
AGGTGCAGGAACTCGTTGGGGCCATGTGCGTTGGAGCCGGGACCCAGCACGCCGGTGATCACGAACTGGGCAGCCGGAAATTTTTCTCCCAGCATGCCCATGAACGGAATGGAGCCCCCTTCCCCCAGCATGGCCGCCGGCCGCCCAAAGGCGTGCTGTGAGGCGGCATCCACGGCCGTCTGTAACCAGGGCGCCAGGGGCGGAGCATGCCAGCCGCTGGCAGCCTTGTCGGCTTCGAAGCGGACCTTCGCGCCATAGGGCGGATCGGCCTCCAGAATCTGCTTGATCCGTGCCGCGGCCGCCGTGCCGTCCAGCGTAGGCGGAAACCGGAAAGACAGGCACAGGCTGGTGTATGGGCGCAGCACATTGCCGGCATCCGCCAGCCCCGGCATCCCGCCTATGCCGGTGTAGGACAAGGTCGGCCGCCAGGTCTTGCGCAGGATGATCTCGACATCGTCGTCGCAACTGAGTCGCGCCCCCGGCACCAGCGGGAAACTGCGACGCAATTCCGGCCCCAGAATTTCGGCCGCACGCCGCGCCTGTTCGATGCGCTGATCCGGAATCTCGACATTCAACCACTCGGGTGTCAGCGCCCCGGTTTCCCGGTCTTCCAGGCGGGCAATCAACTGGTTGGCGATGCGGAAACTGGAGGGTACGGCCCCGCTCGCGGCACCGGAGTGCACCCCTTCGGCGAGGATATCCACGCGCAGCACGCCGACCAGATTCCCGCGCAACGAGGTGGTCAACCACATCTGCTCGTAGTTGCCCGCGCCGGAATCCAGGCAGACCACCAGGCTGGGCGCGCCGATGCGCGCGGCCAGATGATCGACGTAGTACGGCAGATCCGGACTCCCGGATTCCTCGCCGGCTTCGATCAACACCACGCAGCGGGCATGTGCACGCTGCTGGCGCTGCAGGGCCAGAACCGCCGTGAGCGAAGCAAAACAGGCATAGCCGTCATCGGCGCCGCCGCGACCATACAGCTTGCCGTCCTTGATCACCGGATCCCAGGGGCCGAGGCCCTCATCCCAGCCGGTCATTTCAGGTTGCTTGTCCAGATGGCCATACATCAGCACGGTGTCGTCACCCTGACCCGGAATGTCGATGAACAGCAGCGGCGTACGCTGCGGCAGACGCACCACTTCTACCGTGGCACCGGCCAGGGGCTGGGCCTGGCACCAGCGTTCAAACTGCTGAACGACACGTTCCATATGGCCGTTCTCCTGCCATTTGGGATCGAACAGCGGCGACTTGTTGGGCACCCGGATGTACTCAAGCAGTTCCGGAACGATCTGCTCGTCCCAGTGGGCATCAATGAACTCGCGCGCGACGGCATGCTCCAGGCTGGCGGTCATTGCCGTGCTCCATCCGGATTCCAGTTCAGCAACACCTTGCCCGACTGACCCGATTCCATGGTGTCAAAGCCCTGCTGAAACTCATCGATCGGATACTCGTGGGTGATGATGGCATCGACGTTCAGACCGGATTCGAGCATGGCGGTCATCTTGTACCAGGTTTCAAACATCTCCCGGCCGTAGATGCCTTTGAGCGTCAGGCCCTTGAACACCAGCTTCTCGTAATCCACCGGCACCGGTCCGGCCGGAATGCCCAATTGGGCGATCCGCCCACCGTGATTCATCGCAATCATCATCTGACTCATTGCCTGCGGGTTACCGGACATTTCCAGGCCCACGTCAAAACCTTCGCGCATGCCCAGCTCGCGGGTCACCTCATCCAGCTTCTCGCGGGCCACATTGACCACCCGGTCCGCGCCCATGCCGTGCGCCAGCGTAAGACGGTAATCGTTGATGTCGGTAACCACCACATGCCGTGCGCCCACGTGCCGGGCAATCGCGGCGGCCATGATGCCGATCGGCCCGGCGCCGGTAATCAGGACATCCTCACCGACCAGATTGAAGGCCAGGGCGGTGTGCACCGCATTGCCCAGAGGGTCGAAGATCGCCGCATGCCGGTCATCCACCCGATCCGGGATGGGGAACACATTGCTCGCCGGCACGACAAGATACTCGGCGAAACTGCCCGGCCGGTTGACCCCGACACCGATGGTATTCCGACACAGATGGCGGGTACCTGCCCGGCAATTACGGCAATACCCGCAGGTAATATGCCCCTCGCCTGACACCCGCTGCCCGGGCTTGAGCCCATTCACGTGGCTGCCAATGTCCGCCACCGTGCCGACGAATTCATGGCCAACCACCATCGGCACCGGAATCGTGTGCTGGGCCCATTCATCCCAGTGATAGATGTGCATGTCGGTGCCACAGATCGCACTCATCGAAACCTGGATCAGCACATCGTTGGGACCCACTGCCGGGATCGGCACATCCACCAGCCAGATGCCGGGCTCGGTCTTCAGTTTGGACAGCGCTTTCATGTGATCACCCCCAGATTCCGGCCAATCTCGGCGAAGGCCGTCAGAGCCTGATCCAGCTGCGCCCGGGACAGGCTCGCGGACATCTGGGTGCGAATCCGGGCCTGCCCCTGCGGCACCACCGGATAGGCGAAACCGACCACATAGATGCCCTGCCCGAGCAAGGCCTCCGCCATGTCGCGCGCCAGCCGTGCATCCCCCAGCATGACCGGCACGATCGGGTGCTCACCCGGCAGCAAGCTGAACCCAAGACGCTCCAGTCCGGCGCGCCAGTAGGCCGTGTTTTCGAACAGGCGCCGCCGCAGATCCTCACCCTCCCGAACGCAGCGAATCGCCGCCAGCCCACCCGCCACCAGCGCCGGCGCCACGCTATTGGAGAACAGATACGGCCGGGCGCGATTGCGCAAACTTTCGACCACCGGCGAACTGGCCGCCACGAAGCCACCGGATGCGCCGCCCAGAGCCTTGCCCAGGGTCCCGGTGATGATGTCGACCCGGCCCTCGACACCACGGTATTCCGGGCTACCGCGGCCGTGAGCGCCGAGCACCCCATGGGCGTGGGCATCGTCGATCAGGACCAGCGCGGCGTAACGCTCCGCCAGCGCGCAGATTTCGTCCAGCGCGGCGATCGTGCCATCCATGGAAAACACCCCGTCGGTGACGATCACCCGCCGGCGCCGATCCCGGGCCTTGCGCAGACAGGCCTCCAACTGCTCCAGATCACCGTGGGCGTAGCGCTGCCGCTGGGCTTTGCACAGGCGAATCCCGTCAATCAGGCTGGCATGGTTCAGGGCATCGGAAATAATCATGTCTTCCGCCGAGAACAGGGCCTCGAACACCCCGCCATTGGCATCGAAGGCCGATGGAAACAGGATCGCATCGGCCGTGCCCAGCCAGTCGGCGATGGCCCGCTCAAGCTCACGGTGCAGATCCTGGGTGCCGCAGATGAAGCGCACCGAAGCCATGCCGAAACCATGACTGTCCAGGGCGGCATGAGCGGCTTCGATCAGCGCCGGCGCATTGGCCAGGCCCAGGTAGTTGTTGGCGCACAAATTGATCAGCTCGGCCCCATCGACCAGGCCAATTTGCCCACTCTGGGCCGTACTGATCACGCGTTCACGTTTGTACAGCCCCGCCTGTTCAAGCTCGCCCAGCTGTGCGCTGAGCTGCGCGTCGAAATCCTCACCTGCCGCCATAGTCCTGCCCGCCAACCCGCCTTGTTTGCGCTGGCTATTATACATTATTGTATGTACTGGTTCGCCCGGCCTGGAGTCCGCCTGTGCAAAGCCTGCGTGACAAGATTCGCCAGCTCAAGCATGCCGATGAAGCCCTTGTCATCGAAGGTCTGCTGGCCGCCAATCAGCTGGATGAAACGGCGCGGACCACGATCGGCCGCAAAGCCGCCAATCTGGTCTCGGTCGCGCGACAGATGCACCTGCAACAGGGCTCGCTGCAGGCCTTCCTCGCGGAATTTGGCCTGTCCAATACCGAAGGCATGACCCTGATGTGTCTGGCGGAGGCTTTGCTGCGCATCCCGGACGCCGACACCCAGGACGCCTTGATTGCCGAACGTCTCCTGGCCGGGGATTGGGCCCGGCACCTGGGGCATTCGGATTCCAGCTTCGTCAACGCGGGCATCTGGGCTCTGATGTTGAGCGGACGCCTGGTGGAGGTGCCGGAGCGCGGCCGCCATAGCCCGATGGACGGACTCAAACGCCTGCTTAGCCGCGGCAGCGAGCCGATGATTCGTGCCGCCCTCAGGCAGGCGATGAAAATCATTGGCGCGCAGTTCGTCTTCGCGCCCAGCATCGGCCAGGCACTGACGGCCCGGGCACGCCTGCCGCCCGGGCAACGGCTGTTTTCCTTCGACATGCTCGGCGAAGCGGCGCGCACCGACGCAGCGGCGCAGCACTATCTGCACACCTATCGCGCGGCCATCATCGCGGTGGGAACCAGCATCGCTGCGCCCGGCCGTGATCCGGCCCAGCATTCTTCGGTCTCGATCAAGCTGTCGGCCCTGCATCCACGCTATGAGCAGCGCCACGCCGCACGACTTCAGGCCGAACTGCTGCCCCGGCTGCAGGAGCTGTGCTTGCTTGCCGCGGGATTCGGCATCCAGCTGACCATGGATGCGGAAGAAGCCGATCGGCTGGACCTGTCCCTGGAGCTGTTCGAGCAGCTCTGCCGTGATCCCCGGCTCCAGGGCTGGAACGGTCTGGGCCTGGCGGTCCAGGCCTACCAGAAGCGGGCCCTGGCGATGCTGGACTGGCTGGCCCAGCTGGCGACCGAAACCGGCCGGGTGATACCGGTGCGGCTGGTGAAAGGCGCGTACTGGGACAGCGAAATCAAACTCAGTCAGGTGCTCGGCCATGCGGATTTTCCGGTGTTCACCCGCAAGTGCGCAACCGACTTCTCCTATCTGGTCTGCTGCCAGCGTCTGTTCGCGCATGCGGACCAGCTCTACCCCCAGTTCGCCACCCACAATGCTCACTCCATTGCCGCGGTGGAGCATCTGGGCCGCGGCCGACCCTATGAATTGCAGCGTTTGTACGGCATGGGCGAGTTGCTTTACGCGGCGGCCGGGGACAGCCTGCTCGAACGCGGCACGCCTATCCGGGTGTACGCGCCGGTCGGACCCCATCGGGAGTTGTTGCCCTATCTGGTGCGTCGCCTGCTGGAAAACGGCGCCAATTCGAGCTTTATCCACCATTTCATGGACCCGCGGGTGCCGGTCGACCGCATCGTCGCCGATCCGCAAGCCGCCGTGGCGGCCCAGCCGACCACGCGCGGCAGCGGCATCACCCACCCGGCGGCGCTGTATCCCGGGCGCCGCAGCGCCCGCGGGCTGGATTGCAGCGCCGTGGAGACCACCACGTCCCTGCTGGCCGCACTTGCCGAGCTGGATCAGCAGACCCTGGAGGCGGGCTGTCTGATCGATGGCCGACTGTGCGGCGGTCCAGCCCGACCGATACTGTCGCCAGCCGATCAAGCCCGGCAGATCGGCGCGGCCCGGCAGGCGCGCTCTGCGGACATCGAAGCGGCGCTTCGCGGCGCGCAAGCCGCCCAGCGCCCCTGGGATCAACGCGGCGGGCTTGAGCGTGGCGCGATCCTGCGGGCCATGGCCGACGCCCTGGAGCAGCATCGCAACCGCCTGCTGCATCTGCTCTCCCGCGAGGCCGGACGGACCCTGAAGGATGCCGTGGACGAAGTGCGCGAAGCGGTCGATTTCTGCCGCTACTACGCGACCCAGGCCGAAGCCCTGTTTGCAACGCCCCGCCCGCTCCCGGGCCCGGCCGGGGAAGCCAATACCCTGCATTTGGGCGGGCGCGGGGTTTTCCTGTGCATCTCGCCCTGGAATTTTCCACTGGCGATCTTCACCGGTCAGGTCGCCGCTGCCCTGGCCGCAGGCAATAGCGTGATCGCCAAACCCGCCGCGCCAACGCCCCTGATCGCCTGCACCGTGACCCAGCTGTTTCACGCCGCCGGAGTCCCGCCGCAGGTCCTGCAGCTGCTGATCGGGGACGGCGCCCGGCTCGCTGCCCCGCTGCTGGCCGATGCGCGCATCGCCGGCGTCGCCTTCACCGGTTCCACCGCCACCGCGCAGCGGATCAACCGCAGTCTGGCTGCGCGTGACGGCGCCATCGTGCCGCTGATCGCCGAAACCGGCGGACAAAATGCCATGGTCGTGGATTCCACCGCCTTGCTGGAGCAGGTCACCGATGACGTCATGACGTCCGCGTTTTCCTCCGCCGGGCAACGCTGCTCCGCACTGCGCATCCTGCTGGTACAGGAGGCCGTGGCCGACCGGTTGCTGAACCTGCTCGGCGGCGCGATGCAGGAATTGCACATCGGCGACCCGGGCCGACTGGAAACCGACATCGGACCATTGATCGATAGTGAGGCGCGCGAGCAGGTGCTGGAACATTGCGCGCGGATGGACCGGGAAGCGCGCCTGCTCGGTGCGGCCGTCCTGCCGGCCACCCTGCCCACCCGGCACAGCTTCTTCGCCCCGCGGATCTATGCGATCGACTCCATCGCCCAGTTGCGCCAGGAGGTTTTTGGACCGGTCCTGCACGTCCTGCGCTATACCCCCGACACCCTGGAACATCACCTCGAGGCCCTGCACGCCACCGGCTACGGCCTCACCTTTGGCATACACACCCGCATCAGCGCCCGGGCCGACAGCCTGTTTTCCCAGTCCGACGCCGGCAATGTGTACATCAATCGAAACATGATCGGCGCGGTGGTGGAAGCGCAACCCTTCGGTGGTGCGGGCCGGTCAGGAACCGGCCCCAAGGCCGGCGGCCCTCATTACCTGCCCCGCTTCGCCCAGGAACGCACCAGGTCCATCAACACCGCGGCAATCGGCGCCAATCCGGATCTGTTCATGAGCTAAGGTCCGGACCAGGCGCCATCTTGTCGCCGCCCCGGATGCCGGTGCACACTGCCGCCCATGGCATTTTTCACGATCGGGAAACTGGCCAAGGCCAGTGGTGTTGCGGTTGATACGGTGCGCTACTACGAAAGCGAAGGCCTCCTGCCGCCCCCGCAACGCAGTCCCGCCGGCTATCGCCTTTACGCGGAAGACACGCTGCGGCGACTGCGCTTCATTCGCCGGGCCAAAGATCTGGGCTTCAATTTGCGCGAGATCGCCAGCCTGCTCCAACTCAGTGAACAGGCGGGCAGTTCGGCGCAGGTCAAGCAGCTGACCGCCCAGAAACTGCGCCTGGTGGAAAGCAAGATCCACGCGCTTGAGCAGATGCACGCGGCATTACAGGCGCTGGAGCAGCACTGCGATGGACAAGTTGAAATCCGCGATTGCCCGATCATCGCCGCGCTCAATGGGGACGCCGAGCCCTGAATAGCGGCGACCGCTTCCCAGCACGGCCAACCCAGCCCCTGTCGGCCTCAGGCCGAACCCGGCAAAGCCCACGCCGAGCGTGAAGTTCATGAATGATCCGGGCTAGGATAGGACGTTCTTTCGCAAAGCCCCGGGCGCCATGAATCGCAGCTTCCATTCAACCCTCCTGTGTGCCTGCCTGCTCGGCCTGACGGCACCGCCACCCGCCAGCGCGGGGCAGTTCAGTGAATGCATCCCGCGCTGGCAGCAGCTGGCGACGGATCAGGGCCTGCCCTCCAGCGTCGTGGCACAACTGATTCCGGCGCTGAGCGAGATTCCACGCGTCCTGGAACTGGATCAACGTCAGCCCGAATTCACCAGCACCTTTGCCGGCTATCTGAAAACGCGCCTGACCAGCACGCGGATCGAACGCGGGCAGATTCTCCTCGAAGAACAGGCCGAACTGCTGGCGCGGCTGACCCGCCAGTACGGTGTACCTGGCCGCTTTCTGGTCGCATTCTGGGGACTGGAAACCAACTTCGGCAGCTATCTGGGCAATATGTCCACCTTGAATGCACTCGCGACCCTGGCCTGCGATGAACGCCGCAGCGCCTATTTCACCCGCGAATTGCTCACCGCCCTGGACCTGGTGCAACGCCAGAAGCTGGACCCCGCCGCGATGACCGGTTCCTGGGCGGGTGCGATGGGGCATACCCAGTTCATGCCGAGCAATTATGCGCGCTACGGGGTGGACGGCGATGGCGATGGCCGGATCGACCTGTGGGGCAGCATTCCGGATGCCCTGAGTTCGGCGGCCAATTTTCTGCAACAGCTGGGCTGGGACGCCGGTGTGCGCTGGGGCCGCGAAGTCTCTCTGCCCACAGATTTTGATTACGCGCTGGCCGGGCTGGATCAACCCCGGCCGCTGGAGGAATGGCGGCGGCTGGGCCTGCGCCATGCGCAGGGCGGCCCCCTGCCCGTGGCGCCCATCGATGCGGCCCTGCTCGTGCCGGCAGGCCATACCGGCCCGGCCTTTCTGGCCTACCAGAATTTTCGCGTGATCATGCGCTGGAATCGCTCCGAATTCTACGCCCTGTCGGTGGGCTTGCTGGCCGACCGCATCGCCGGCGCCGGCCCTTTGGTACGGCCACCGCCACAAGACACCGCGCGCCTGAGCCGGGCCAGTATCGAAGCCCTGCAATCCGCCCTGAACCGGCGGGGTTTCGACGCCGGCACGCCAGACGGTATTCTCGGGCCTGGCACGCGCAGGGCGATCAGTCGTTTTCAGGCCTCACGGGGCATGATCGCGGATGGCTATCACGCGCCCGAGGTTTTTGCCGCCTTGCAGGTGAACAGAGACACGAACGATGAGAACTGAATCATGACCCAGCTGCGTTCAATCGCGTCCCGCCCGGTTGCCGCCCGCCGCGTGCTGCTGGGCGCACTGCTGCTCTCGCTCAGCAGTGCGGGCCAGGCGCTCAGCATCGGGCAGCCGCAAGCGGCTTCCCACCTTTCCGAGCCGCTGATCATGAGCATTCAGGTCACCGATGTGCCGAAGGGCATGACGGCCTCGGAGTTCAGCGCACGCCTGCTGCCTGCCCAGGCCTATCAGAACAGCGGAATTGATCTTCCCCAGCATCCGCTGAACGATTTTCGCGTCAGCGTGCACCCCGGCCGATCCGACGAGCACCAGATCCGGATCATTTCCCATAAGGCCTTGCACGAGCCCATTTTGTCGCTGTTGCTGGAATTACGCGTTGGCAGCGAGAAATGGATTCGGCAAGTCGATGTGCTGCTCGATCCGGCAGTGGCCGAAACCGCGACGGCCGGCTTGGTATCGAACCAACCACTGGTGTACCTCGCCCCGGCGCGGGTGCCCAGCCCATCAGCCAGTGTGCCGGCTTACCGGCCCGGCAGCGGCAAGCCTTACGGGCCGGTGCGCAGTGGGGAATCCCTGTCGCGCATCGCGCAGCGGGCCCGGCCAGATCCGAAAATCCCGCTTGCCACGATGGTGGCGGCCATTCGCCAGGCCAATCCGGAGGCTTTCCAGGGCTCGATTGATCAGCTGAAGAAAGGCGTCATGCTGCGCATACCCAGCGCTGCGGAGATCGCCGCACTGAATCCGCCCCAGCTCCGCTCGCCGGCAAGCCAAGCGCCAGATACCGCAACTGGCAGCGCAGCAGCCCTGGCAGACGCCCAGGGGGACAAGCGGGGCAAGCCGGCGCCACTTGTGGCCGATTCCGGCCCCTACCTGAGCCTGGAGCTGCGCCTGTCAGCGCCTCCGGAGCGGGACCAGTCAGCCCCCACCCGGCCGACGGCGCAACCGGCCCTGCGCTCCGCCACGACCGACCGTGCATTGACCGGAGCACCGGCACCTGGTGCGGCGCCACCGCGCAGCACGTTGGCGAATGAGCTGGAAGATCCGGGGCTAGGCCTGATGGCTGACGGCAGCCTGACTACGCTGCAGCGTTCACCGCCTGGCAGCGCAGTCGTTGCCGCCGGCGAGCCCGCCGCGGCGGCACCTGAAGTCCCGGAAATTGCACCGGTCCCTGCGCCTGACGACACCCGACCGGCCCAACCGGGTTCGATCTGGTGGTGGTGGCTGCTGGTGCTGGCCATGCCCTGGCTGGTCCGACGTTGGTGGCTGGGTCAGGCCCAGCCTGCGTCCCCCCTGCCTGTCGCTGCGGCGTCCGCCCCCTATGCCGGGTCACCGCTGAGCGCGCCCCGCGTGGTGACACCGTCGCCTGCCCCGGCGAGCGCATCCCCGCCAGCGAGCGCACCGCCCCCAGCCGCCGTCAGTCCACCGGCTCCCTTGATGCCGGATCGGGTCCAGCCAGCACCTGAATCGCTGGCCGCCGAACCCGCAGCCACGCCGCTGCCCGAGGCCCCGTCTGCGCCCGCGGCGCAAGAACTAGGCCCTCTGCCGGCAGAGGCCGCGCAAGCGCCGGCCGATGAGAATCCAGCCGATGGCCCTGAGCCCGCGAAAGTTCGACCCGAAGTGACGCCCACAGAGGCCGTGGCAAACGAAGAACAGTCGGAATCAGCACTGCAACTTGACCTGGGCGAACTCGAGCAGCGCGTTGCGACGCTCAAGACCCAGCCACTGAGCGACGAATCTCTGCGTCAATTGCGCGTGGCTGAAGCCTTGCTGGAGCGGGGCAACATCGCCCAGTGCAAACGCATTCTGGACCAGCTGGCCGAGCATCAGGCCGCCGCGGCCAGGCCGCCGATCCCCCCTCCCGGCTAGCATCTGCCGCAGCGCCGCAGCGCCGCAGCAGCCAAGTGCCTAGGAGGCTGGGCCTGGTGGCCGTTTGGCGCTCTTGCCCCCCGCCCCCTTGCCGCCGGGTTTCTTACCCTTGGCGCCTTTGCCGTGGGGCGGTTTAGCCGGCCGTTTGCGCGGCCCCGAAGCCGGCTCGGGTTTCTCGCCCAACCGGGTGATCTTCAATTGCTGCCCGGAGACCCAGACTTTTTTCAGATCGCGAAAAATATCCTTGGGCATGCCTTCGGGCAGGTCGACCAGACTGTATTCATCGTGGATATCGACGCGGCCGATGTGCTGGCTTTCCAGGCCCGCCTCATTCGCCAGTGCGCCGACGATATTTGCCGGCTGCACGCCGTGCACCTCGCCAACCTCGAGACGGAATCTCTCCATGCCGGCCTCGATGGCCCGCTCGGGACGCCGGGGTTTGGCCGTCGCCCCGGTGTCGGGACGCTGCGGTCGGGCGCGTTCCTGCGGGCCCGACTCGGCCCGGCTTTCCCGGACCTCCTTGTTCTTGCGCGCAGGCTTGCCGGCGGCCAGCAACAGCGGCTTGTTGCCCTGGAGCATCAGGGCCAGGGCCGCAGCAACGGAGCGTGCGGGGATATCGTGCTCGCGCTCGAACTGGGCGACCAGTTCCTCGAAAAAACCCAGCTCGCCAGTCGCCAGCGTTTCATTCATGCGCTGCTTGAAACGCGCGATGCGGTGGTCATTGATGCGTTCGACCGTCGGCAGTTCCAGTGGCGCGATCTTCTGTCCGGTGGCGCGCTCGATCGCGGACAGCATCCGGCGTTCCCGCGGCGCGACAAACAGGATCGCATCGCCGGAGCGGCCGGCCCGACCGGTTCGCCCGATCCGGTGGACATAGGATTCGGTGTCATGGGGGATGTCGTAATTGATCACATGAGTGACCCGCTCGACATCGATTCCCCGCGCGACCACGTCGGTCGCAACCAGAATATCCAGCCGCCCGGCCTTGAACTGCTCGACGGTACGCTCACGCGCACGCTGATCCATATCGCCATTGATGGCTGCGGCGGCATGGCCGCGGGCTTCCAGCTTCTCGGCCAGCTCCAGCGTGGCCACCTTGGTCCGGGTGAAGATCAGCACACCTTCGAAGGTTTCCACCTCCAGAATCCGCGTCAGCGCATCCAGCTTGTGCAGCCCGCCAACCATCCAGAACCGCTGCCGGATATTGGGGGTGGTCGCAGCCCGCTGCGCCACGGTGATTTCCTGGGGCGAGCTGAGGTATTTCTGCGCAATCCGCCGAATCACTGCCGGCATGGTCGCCGAGAACAGGGCCACCTGACGCTTGGGCGGCGTTTGCGCCAGAATCCACTCGACATCGTCAATGAAACCCATGCGCAGCATTTCGTCTGCCTCATCCAGCACCAGGCAGCGCAGTTCATTGAGCCGCAAGGTGCCACGCTTCATGTGATCCATCACCCGGCCTGGTGTACCGACCACCACATGCACTCCGCGCGCCAGTTGCTTGAGCTGGGTTTCGTAGCCCTGCCCACCGTAAATGGGCAAAACATGGAAGCCGGGCATATGCGCGGCATAGCGCTGGAACGCTTCCGCGACCTGAATCGCCAGCTCGCGGGTGGGTGCAAGCACCAGCGCCTGCGGCAGACGAGCGGACAGATCCAGGCCTGACAGGATCGGCAGCGCAAAGGCCGCGGTCTTGCCGGTGCCGGTCTGGGCCTGACCCAGCACATCGGTCCCGGCCAGGACATGGGGGATGATTTGCGCCTGAATGGGCGACGGCGATTCATACCCCACCTTGTCCAGGGCGGTAAGAATGGCCTGACTCAGGCCAAGACTGGCAAAATCGGAAGGGGGGGACGCGGTGGTGGACATGCTAAAGATCTGCTTTGGGTGGCGTCGGAAATGAACGCCAACGGCTAAGGATACGTGGCTTTTCCAGATTTGGCTTGCGCCACAGCCAGACTACCGGCGCAGCCGCCGGGCGGCGCGCTGCTGGGTCTATGCAAGAATAGTGACGCAGATCAGACTGATGCAGCCCGCGGCCAGAAAGTTCAGGACCAGACCCTGCTGAGCCATCTGCCGGGTGGTGATCCGTCCGGTCCCGTAAACAATGGCGTTTGGCGCCGTAGCCACGGGCAGCATGAACGCACAGCTGGCGCTGATCGCGGCGGGCACCATCAGCAAGCGGGGATCGATGCCCGCGGCCTGGCCCGCGATCGCCAGGATCGGCATCAGCAGCACGGTAGTTGCCGTATTACTGGTCAACTCCGTCAAGAAAGTGACACTCAGACACACCACGATCACCGCCACCCAGATCGGCCAGTTCCCCACCACGGCCAGCTGCGCTCCGAGAATCTGGCTCAATCCGGACTCGGAAAAGGCCTGGGCGATCGCAATCCCGCCCCCGAACAGGATCAGGATTCCCCAGGGAATGCTGGACGCGGCATCCCAGTCCAGCAGACGCTCACCCCGCCCATCGGGAATCAGAAACATCGCCAGCACCGCGAGCAGCGCGACACTGGCGTCATTGGCCTGGGGCAAGCCGGCCCAGCTGCTCCAGCCACCAAACGGCTCCTGTCGGGTCACCCACAACAGCCCGGTGAGCCCGAACACCAGCAAAGTGCGTATTTCGCCGACCCGCCAGGGCCCGACGGCCTGCAGCGCCGGCGCCGGCAAGCCGCCCAGCCCGCGGGTCAGCCACAAGCCCGCCAAAGGCAACACCACAATGACGATGGGTACGCCCCAGCTCATCCATTCCACGAAACCCGGCGTGGCGCCGACCTGCTGGCCATACACCTGCATGAACACCAGATTGGGTGGGGTCCCGATCGGTGTACCGACCCCGCCAATGCTGGCCGCGTAGGCAATGCCGAGCAGCAGCGCCCTGGCAAGCTCAGGCTCCTCGACATCAGCAACAACCGCCAGGGCCACCGGCAAGAGCATCAGCGTCGTGGCGGTATTGGAGATCCACATCGACAGCAGCGCAGACGCAGCCATGAAACCCAGCACCAGCCGGCGTTGATCGCTGCCACCAAACTGCGCCACCAGCTGCAAGGCCAGACGCCGGTGGGCGCCGCTGCGCTCCATGGCCTTGGACAACATGAAACCGCCAAGGAGTAATAGAATCAATGGGTTGCCGTAAGCCTGCGCCACCTGCGACGGGCTCAGCACGCCCACGAGCGGCAAGACCGCCAACGGCACCAGCGCGGTCACCGCAATCGGAATCGGCTCGAACACCCACCAGATCGCACACAACAGCGCCACGGCCGCCGCCCAGGCCACCGTCGAGCCATAGCCGGCCTGATTGGCCCAGATAAAAGCACCGACGGCGATGAGTGCGCCGAGCGGAATCGCCAGCCAGGCTGTGTCCTTCATGCGCGCCCTGCCCGTCTGTTCAAGATCCAATCCCGCGCCGCCACGCGGCGAATGTCGTTTCCCATCCCGGGCCTGCCGCCCAGCCGAGCCACAGTCTAGTCAAAATTCAGTCTGGGCTCACGGCATAGCGCAACACCGGCAGTTCTGGCCTGACGCACCAGGTCCGAAAACGTCCAACACCTGCGCCGCGCAGCGATTATCCTGAGCTCATGACTGCGCCTTACTCAAGCCCGGACGCCCACATTTTGAATCCAGCCGCCTGCGAGCGCGCACGGCTGGCCCGCGATGCCCGTTTCGATGGGCGGTTTTTTGTCGGCGTGACCAGCACGGGAATCTATTGTCGGCCGATCTGCCCGGTGCGCCTGCCCAAACCGGAGAATGTGCGGTTTTATCTCAGCGCGGCCGCGGCCGCAGCTCAAGGGTTCCGGCCCTGCCTGCGTTGCCGCCCTGAACTGGCCCCGGACAATCCGTACTGGCCCGCCCATCCGCCGCTGGTGCGTGAGGCCTTGCGCCAGATCGACGCGGGTGCGCTGGACCGCGAGCCGGTGGTCGATCTAGCCCGACGTCTGGGCATCACCGACCGCCATCTGCGGCGCCTGTTTCTGCACCATGTCGGCGCCAGCCCCAAGGCACTGGCGCAAACCCGCCGGATCCTGTTCGCGAAACAGCTGATCAGCGATTCGACTCTGCCCCTGGGCCAGATCGCCAGCGCGGCAGGCTTTGGCAGCGTCAGGCGCTTCAACGCGGCCTTCAGCACGCTCTACCAGCGCTCCCCCTCCAGCCTGCGCCGCGGCGCGGCTTCGCTCGGCACGGGCGGCTTCAGGCTTAAACTCGCTTACCGCCCGCCCTATAACTGGCCACAGGTCCGGGCTTTTCTGCGGCGTCGCGCCATCCCTCAGATCGAAGAGGTCGGCGAATCTCATTACGCCCGCAGCTTCGAACTCCGGGGCGAGGCGGGCTGGTTCCGCATCGCGCATCAGCCGGCCGCTTCCCGCTTCATGCTCCACGTGGAGCATTCCAGTCCGAGCGTGGTGTACAGCGTTGCCGAACGCTGCAAGCGCCTGCTGGACTTGAGCGCCATGCCCACCGAAATTAGCGCACATTTGCGCCAGGACCCCCGTCTGGCGGACATTCTGCAGGCCCAGCCCGGCCTGCGCCTGCCCGGCGCCTGGGACCGGTTCGAACTGTGCGTGCGGGCGATTCTCGGCCAGCAGATTACCCTGGCCGCCGCCCGCACCCTGGCGACCCGCCTGGTGCAGCGCTGCACCGCGAGCCCACCGCAAGCCCTGGCCTCCAGGCTGGTCTTTCCAGGCCCGGCGGCCGTTGCGGCGGCCGACCTGTCCGGCCTGGGCCTGACCGGGCGACGCATCACGACCCTGCAGCGTCTGGCCCAGGAGGTCCTGGAGGGCCGCCTGGTACTGGAATCCGCCGACCCCATGGCCATTGACCGGGCGCTGGCCGCCATTCCCGGCATCGGGCCCTGGACCCGCGCCTACATCGCCATGCGTGGCCTGGGCGACCCCGATGCCTTTCCCAGTGAGGATATCGTCCTGCGCAAAGCGCTGGCGCCTGATGGTCGGGCGCTGAGCGCCGCAGCCCTGGAAACGCTTGCCGAATGCTGGCGCCCCTGGCGGGCCTACGCCGCCGTCGCGCTGTGGCATCGGGCCGGCCCATGACGACATTCAGATTCGGGGCGGTGGCTGTAGCGGCAACCAGCGCCTGCCATCGCGGCACTCACTCTGACCGGAGTTTTCCTCTGATGCATTACGCCTATTTCGACTCGCCTCTTGGCCGCCTGCTCATCACCGTGGATGCCAGCGGTCTGCGCGGCATCGCCTTTCCAGCCACCGGCCCGGCGCCGCCGCAAGTCGTCGGCCGCGAAGACGCGCAGGCGACCGCGCCGGTCATGCAGCAGTTGGCCGAATATTTCGCCGGCCGTCGGCGCCGGTTCGAACTGCCGCTCAATCCCCGGACCACGGCCTTTCAGGCCCGGGTTCTCGAACAATTGCGCATCATCCCTTTTGGCCAGACCATCAGCTACGCCGAGCTCGCCGCGCGCATCGGCCAGCCCAATGCCGCCCGGGCGGTCGGCCACGCCTGCGGCAGGAACCCCCTGCCCATCGTCATTCCCTGCCACCGGGTCGTGGGCAGCAAGGGTGCCCTCACCGGCTTTGCCGGCGGCCTGGACGCCAAGCGCTGGCTGCTGACCCATGAATCGGCCGGATGACGCCTTCGTAAGGACGGCCACCGCTCAATCTCGGCTATGCTGTGCCCGCTTCACGCAGCCGATCAGACAGCCCCCGCAGCGGGCTGATCCCTTCCGCCCAGCCTGAACCCTGAACCTATGCATTCAAGCGCAACCGCCCGGTCACGGCTCGCCGTCGATATCGGCGGCACTTTCACCGATGTCGTCCTGGAACAACCGGACGGTCGCCGCAGCTCGCGCAAACTCCTGACCACGCATGAACATCCCGGCGAGGCCGTGGTGCAAGGCATGACCGCGCTGATCGCAGCCTCCGGCCTGCAGCCCGGCGATATCGGTCTGATCATTCACGGCACAACCCTGGCCACCAATGCGCTGATCGAGCGCCGGGGGGCGAAAACCGCACTGCTGACCACCGCCGGCCACCGCGATGTGCTGGCCATGGCGCACGAAGATCGCTTCGAACAGTATGACCTCAATATCGACCGACCGACCCCGCTGGTGCCCCGTCACCTGCGTCTGCCCGTTGCCGAACGGATGGATGCTGCCGGCCGGGTTTTGCTCGCGCTCAAGGAATCGCAGCTCGAGGCCGTGCTGCCGGTCCTGGATGCGCAGCAGGTCGAGAGCGTGGCGATCGGCTATCTGCACGCCTACGCCAATCCGCAGCACGAGCAGCTGACGGCCGACTATCTGCGCCGCGTCAGACCGCAGCTGTCGCTGACCCTGGCTTCGGAAGTGTGCCCGGAGATTCGTGAGTACGAGCGTCTGTCCACCGCTTGCGCGAACGCCTACGTCCGCCCGCTGATGGCCCGCTACCTGCAGCGTCTGGCGGACGAGCTTCAGGCCCGCGGTTTTACTTGCCCCTTCCTGCTGATGACCTCAGGCGGGGGGCTGACCACCCTGGAGACGGCCGCGCGCTTTCCGATCCGGCTGGTCGAATCCGGCCCGGCTGGCGGCGCTATTCTCGCCCAGGCGGTAGCCCGGCAGGGCCAGCATCAGCGCTTGCTGTCTTTTGACATGGGTGGCACCACGGCCAAGCTCTGCCTGATCGATGCGTATCAGCCCCTGCGCTCACGCAGTTTCGAGGTCGATCGCATCTACCGCTTCAAGAAAGGCAGCGGCCTGCCGGTCCGAATTCCGGTCATCGAAATGGTTGAAATCGGCGCCGGGGGTGGTTCGCTGGCCGCGGTCGACAAGCTTGGCCGGGTCCAGGTCGGCCCTCACAGCGCCGGCTCGCTGCCCGGCCCGGCCTGCTATGGCCGCGGCGGCAGCCGTCCGGCAGTCACCGATGCCGATGTACGCCTGGGCCGGATCTTTGCCGACAGTTTTGCCTCGGGGGCCTTCGCGCTGGATCACGGTGCGGCGGATCAGGCACTGCAGGCCGCGGTAGCCCAGCCGCTGGGCCTGGACCTGGATCTGGCGGCCTGTGCGATCAGTGAAGTCGTGGACGAGAACATGGCCGCTGCGGCGCGTGCCCATGCGGCCGAGTTCGGTTTGCAACTGGACAACCGCGACCTGGTGGCCTTTGGTGGCGCCGCGCCCTTGCATGCCGCCCGGCTGGGCGAAAAACTCGGCGTGAAGCGCATCGTGATTCCCACCGATGCCGGGGTGGGCTCGGCCGTGGGCTTCCTGCTCGCGCCGGTGGCCTACGAGGTCGTACGCAGCCGTCACCAGGCTCTGGATGAACTGAATTTTCCCGACCTGAACAGGCTGATCGAGGCGATGCGCGAAGAAGCCCTCTGCGTGGTGCGCCAGGCCACAGCCACGGCCCCGTTGCGAGAGGTCCGGCACGCGTATATGCGCTACGTCGGCCAGGGCCATGAGATTCCGGTCGAGTTACCGCTTGGCCGCTATGGCCCCGAACAGGTGCAGACGTTTCGCCAGGCCTTCGAATCCGCCTACCGCGCCCGCTACGCCCGGGTCATCGACGGCGTCGGGATCGAAATCCTGAGCTGGACGCTCAGTCTAAGCGCCGCGCAAGCCCCCGAGCCCAGGCCGCTGCAGGTGACCGAGGCCGAGCGCTCACCACCACGCCCAATAGCCCACCAGGGGCTGTTTGACCCGCGCAGCGCCAGCGTTGACCGGGCCCCGGTGTACTGGCGCCAAGACCTGCATCCCGGCGATACGCTTGCGGGTCCGGCCCTGATCACCGAGGCACAAACCACCACGGTGGTCAGCGCCCACTATCGGGCGGCCATTGATGCGCGCGGTTGCATCGTGCTGACACCGCAAGGGGCGAGACCATGAGCAGCCACAAGGCCTTCGACCGGATACAGCTGCAGATCATGTGGGACCGACTGCTGGCGATCGTGGAGGAGCAGGCCCAGACCCTGATTCGCACCGCGTTTTCGACCACCGTGCGCGAGGCCGGTGATCTGTCGTCCGGGGTGTTCGACACCCGCGGTCGCATGCTCGCCCAGGCGATCACCGGCACCCCTGGCCACGTCAATGCCATGGCCGCCAGCGTGGGCACCTTCCTTACCCAACATCCGATCGACAGCTTGCAGCCCGGTGATGTGCTGCTCACCAACGACCCCTGGCACGGCACCGGTCACCTGAATGATTTCACCGTGGTTACGCCGGTGTTTCGCCACGACCGGCCGGTGGCCCTGTTCGCCGCCACCTCGCATATTGCCGACGTCGGCGGCCTGGGATTCGGTCCGGAAGGACGCCAGGTCTATGAGGAAGGCCTGACGATTCCGATCAGTCATCTGTTTCGTGCCGGCCAGATCGACACCACGCTGCTGGCGATCCTGCGCGCCAATGTGCGTGATCCACGCGCGGCCGAGGGCGACCTGTACTCTCTGGCCGCGTGCAATCAGGCCGGGGCCGACAGCCTGCTGAGCATGCTGGACGAGTTTGGCCTGGAGCGGCTGGATGCGGTGGGCGAACTGATCATTGGCCAATCTCGCGCCGCGATGCTCGAAGAGATCCGTCGCCTGCCCAGCGGCACCTGGCATAACCAGATGCGGGTGGACGGCTATGCCGAACCGGTCGACCTGTGCTGTGAACTGCGCATCGGCCCCGGTGGTATCGACGTCGACTTCAGCGGCACCTCGCCGGCCAGCGGCCGCGGCATCAATGTGCCGCTGACCTATACCCAGGCCTACGCCTCATTCGGCGTGCGTTGCGTGATCGGCAATGATATTCCCAACAATTCCGGCTCCCTGGACGTAGTACGGGTGCGCGCGCCTGCGGGCTGCATCCTGAACGCGCAACGGCCCGCTGCGGTGTCGGCCCGCCATGCCATCGGCCAGATGCTCCCGGACGTGGTGCTGGGCGCCCTGGCCGAACCCCTGGGCGGCGCCGTACCGGCCGAAGGCGCATCCTGTCTGTTCGGCCCGGTGTTTCTGGGCGGTCGCGGCGTGATCCCCAACAGCACGGCCGAGCCCTTCGTGGTCAATGCGTTCTACACCGGCGGCACCGGCGCCCGTCCCGGCAAGGATGGCCTGTCCTGCACCGCGTTTCCGTCCGGCGTCCGCAGTACCCCGGTGGAAATCACCGAAACCACCGCGCCGTTGATCATCTGGCGCAAGGAGTACCGGCCAGACTCCGGCGGTGTGGGCGAATACCACGGCGGTCACGGCCAGATCATGGAATTCGCCCACGCCCAGGGCGAAGCCTTCGAGCTCTCGAAGATGTTTGACCGGATCAAGCACCCGCCGCGTGGCCGCGATGGCGGAGGCGCGGGCCAACCGGCCCGGGTGTATCTCAAAGACGGCCCCGAACTCCATGGCATGGGCCGCGAAACCATTCCACCGGGCGCCCATCTGGTGCTGGAAACCGCGGGCGGTGGGGGACGCGGCGATCCGGCCCGGCGCGACCCGAGCGCACAGGCGGCCGATCAGCAGGCCGGCCTGGTCACGGCAGGCACGGCCTCACGACCAGCGAAACCCTGAACACACTGTCCGGGAACTGCGGCTGATTTTCTGCCGCCCCGGACGCAAACTGCGGTTATTCTTTACCGCTCTGTTCAGGAAAGCTTGGCATGGCAACAACCCGACGTGGATTTCTGCAAGGCACCGGCGCGGCGGCAGTGGGACTGGCAGCCGGCTGCACGCCCGCCGGACGGAGCGAGGAGGCCGCGCGCGCGCGCGATGAGCCCGCTGCCGCGGTTTTCACCCATGCCCTGGCCAGCGGCGACCCCCTGCCCGACCGGGTCATCCTGTGGACCCGGGCGCTGCCGCCAGCGGGCCAGGATCGCCTGGCCTTGCGCTATGTCGTCGCCCGCGACCCGCAATTCCAGGACATCGTGGCGCAAGGCGAGGCCCTGGCACAGTCCACCAGCGATTTCACCGTCAAGGTCGACCCCGTTCTGCCCGAGGCGGACCGCCATTACTGGTACCGTTTCGAAGCGCCCTCGCTGGGTCTGGTCTCGCCCATCGGTCGCACCCGCACCACGCCGCGCCAGGCCGAACAGGTTCGCTTCGTGGCGACAACCTGCACCAATCCGGCTGCCGCGCGACTCCCTACCCTGAGCCATATCGCCGCGCGCGAGGACCTCCACTTCGTGCTCCATCTGGGCGATTACATCTATGAATTCGGCAGTGGCCAGTATGCCCCGGCGCATGCCTGCGTCAGCCTGGCGGATTACCGCCTGCGCTATGCCTCATGGCGGGCGCCCGAGCCACAGATCGAAGCCCATCGCTTGCACCCCTGGGTAGTCATTTACGACGATGGCGAAGTCGCCAACGGCAACTGGACCGAAGGCGCCGAAGGCCATGATTCCGCCAGTCAGGGCCAGTGGTCGGAACGACGCGCCGCCGCGGTCCAGGCTTTCGAGGAGTGGGTGCCGATCCGGGTGACGGCCCGCTACCCGGACGGTCGCGCCAAGGTCTATCGCAAGCTGCCACTGGGCAATCTGGCCGATCTGATTCTGGTCGACATCCGCCTGGACGGGCGCGACCCGTTTCTCAGCGACCATTATGTAACCTTCAACGAGCCGGACTATGACGACCCCGACCGGCATATCATGACTGCCACCCAGCTGGACTGGCTGAGCACGCAGCTGGGCAGCAGCACGGCGGTCTGGAAAGTCATGGGCAACCAGGCGATGCTCGGGCACTGGGGCGGGCCCGGCGCCCCGCAGGACGTGCCGGCGCCCATCCGCCAGGCACTGGCGCTGCGCGAGGGGGGTAACGAGCTGTACGTGAACGGCTGGTCGGGTTTTCCGGCAGACCGCAAACGCCTGTACGCGGCGCTGGATCAGGCGCAGGTCAGCAACCTGCTGGTCTGCTCCGGCGACACCCATTTCTCCTTTGCGATGGATCTGCCGCCGGACCCGTACAATCCGGCGGAATACGATCCGCTCAGCGGGCGCGGCAGTCTGGGCATCGAGTTCGTCACCCCCAGTGTGAACTCCGAAGCCTTTCCCGAAGAATTTGGCTACCCCCCGCGCACTTTGAGCCTGCCTGTCGAAGCCGCCAGTCTGCTGGGCAACCCACACCATAAGTACACCGAGCTGGACAGCAAGGGCTACTGCCTGATCTCGCTGAGCGCCGAACGGGCGCGCTGTGAATTCTGGTTCGTGGATGATGTGTATGCCGATGACAGCGGCGAAAAACTGGGCGCCGTGTTCGAATCCACCGCTGGCAGCCAGCGGGTGGAACCGGTCAGTGTCGACCCCACCGCAGGGTCAGGCCTCTGAGCCCGCCCGGCGGAATGCTATCTTCACCCCCCCTGCTTGAGGAATCCTGATCCAGTGAGCGAATCCAGCGACAATTTTGCCGACCACCGCATGTCCATGACGGTGCTGATGACGCCCGAGCTGGCGAATTTTTCCGGCAATGTGCATGGCGGCGCCCTGATGCGACTGCTCGATCAGGTGGCCTACACCTGCGCCAGCCGCTACGCCGGCCGCTATGTGGTCACGCTGTCTGTCGATCAGGTGGTGTTCAAACAGCCCATTCATGTCGGCGAGGTGGTCAGTTTCTACGCCGCCGTCAACATGGTCGGCCGCAGCTCGATGGAAATCGGCATCAAGGTCGTCGCGGAGGATATTCGCAGCAAGGTAGCGCGCCACACCAACACCTGTTACTTCACCATGGTTGCGGTCGACGAACAACGTAAACCGGTGAGCGTGAAGCCGGTGGAGCCCAGAACCGGTGAGGAACGGCGCTGGCATCGCGGGGCGCAGCTGCGCCGGGTACTGCGCAAGGAACAGCAGCAGCGCTATCAGGACGTCATGCAGCAGCTCGAGGCGGAAGAACATGCCGCGACATGAGTCGCCTCGCAAGGCCCGGAAGGCCTAGGCGGCGCATGTCCCAGATCGGTTCGGCCACACCCTGCCCCTGTGGCAGCGGCCTTGAATACGGCGGTTGCTGCGGCCGCTTCCACGGCGGGATGCGTCCGGCCAGCGCCGAAGATCTGATGCGTTCGCGGTATAGCGCGTACGTGCTGGAACGGGATGATTACCTGCTCGCCACCTGGCACCCGGACACCCGACCCAGCGCGCTGAGGCATGAACCTGGCCTGCGCTGGCTGGGACTGAAGATCAACAACCATCAGGTCCAGGACAGCGCGCACGCCAGCGTCAGTTTTGAAACCCGCTATCGGATCGGTGGCCAGCGCGCCGTGCGGATGCGGGAAATCAGCCAGTTTGTCCGCCTGGCGGGGCAATGGTTTTATCTGGGCGGCCAGCTCGATGAGCTGGATTCGAAAGCATCAACCCGGCGCGGCTGATCAGCAGGTCCACGCCGCGCGCTGCGCGCCCAGCAGGCGCCGAGCGGATGGTCGCCACCGGGTTACACTGGGACAGCAGGAGCGAAGGACAGACGAGCCATGATCGACATTGATGTAAACCCCCAACTGGGTGTACTCACCCTGGTACTCGATGGCCCCGTGGCGGCGGCCGACCTGCGCACCCTGTCGGAGCGGGCCGACGCGCGGGTGCGCCGGGCCAGCAATGTCGCCGGCCTGCTGATCAAGGCGCCCCGGATGCCGGCCTGGCGCGAGCTGTCCGCACTCCTGGAACACCTGCGCTGCATGCAGCCGCTGCGCCCGAAAATCCGCCGCATAGCCGTCATGACCGAATCCGCTGCTGCAAGCTATGCCGGCCAGTTGCAAAGATTTTTCCCCCAAGCGGAGCTCGCGCGTTTCAGCGCGCGCAATCCGGGTTCGGCTCAAGCCTGGCTGCGGGCGGCTGTCGGCGTCAGCCCGGGCACTCCACAAGCGACGCCTCCGTCCGCGCCCCCGTCGACCAGTGCCGATGAAGATGACTTTGTCAGTCTGGATGAAGATCAGACCCAGGCGGGCGAAGAGGACGCCTGGTTCAACTAGAACCCTCAGGGCGGCGGCAACTCCCCGCTGGCCAGTCTGCGCGGGTATTCATCCTGGGCCCAGTGGAGGAAATCATCCCGGGGGCGCGCTGCGCTGACGACGTAACCTTGCAGCACATCGCATTTCAGGCCCCGCAGCAGGCTCCAATCCTCGAGTGTTTCAACCCCTTCGGCCACGCTGCGCATGCCCAGGTGCCGGGCCAGATCCAGATTGGTTTCCACGATACTCAGCGAACCGTGGTCCAGCCGCGCCATGCGCACAAAGCTCTGATCGACCTTCAGTTCGTTGAAGGGCATTTCGCGCAGTTGGGTCAGGGTCGAAAAACCGGTACCGAAATCATCGATGGACAGATCAAAACCCTGCAAGCGCAGCCGGGTCGCCACATCCAGCACATGCACCGCATCGTGCACCGCGGCCGCCTCGGTAATTTCGATCTGTAGCGACGCGGGTTTGAGCCCATAGCGCTGACACAAAGCACTGGTGTACTCGGGAAAGTCCAGCTGACTCAGGGACTCCATCGACAGATTCACCGATACAGTGATATCCAGACCCTGCTGTTTCCATTCCGCCAGGGCCGCCACCGCGCCCTCCATGATACATTCGGTCAGTTTGATCATCAGCCCGTTGTCCTGGGCCAGAGGAATGAACACATCGGGTGGCACCATCGCATCGGCCTGCCGCCAGCGCGCCAGCGCCTCGGCGCCCACCAGGGCGCCGGATTCGACATTCACCTGCGGCTGAAAATAGGGTTCGATCTCGCCATTGGCCAGTGCCGCGCGCAGATCCGCCACGCTGACTTCCTGGTCGACCCGCACGGGCGCGTGTTGCACCTGCCATTCCCGGCGATCGATCAGCGCTTTCAGCTCCGCCCGCTTGACCGGCTTGTCCAGGGTGCCGAGCAGGTTCAGATGATGCGCCTTGGCCAGCGAGGCGGCGGATTGCAAAATCTTGGATTCCACGCTGCTGATCAGCACCACACTGACATGCGGAATACGGCTGGCCGCATTGCGCAGAAACTGGATGCCATCGGTGCCGGGCATTTTCAGATCACAGATGATCAGATCGAAGCCCGGTTCAAACTGCAGGGCCTGCATGGCCTGATCGCCATCATGAGCACTGACGCAATGTGAATAGCCCAGGCCATTGAGCTGCAAGCTCAGCAACTTGCAGATCAGCGGATCGTCATCGACGATCAGCACCGAAAGCTCGGCTTGTGTTCGCGCTCCCGCGCCCCGATGCTGCGCTGCTGGCTGCTGGGCAATGTCGGCATCCGGCCCACGACTCATCGATTACTCCTTGCTCAAACGGCTGCGCGATCACACGGTGTCATCGCCCCTGTCGGCATACTATGCTGGACCAGCCTTCAGGCAAAGTCGATCACGGCCGCTGGCCCTTGCACTGCCCCCGGCCAGCCGCCGCCGCGCAGCCCGGATTGACCGTTCACCGCCCGCTTGCGGCCCGCGTCACAGGCAGTTCCCGTACCCCACGGCCCATCACCGGCATTGTTCGGCGCTGCTGCCAGAGCCCGCGTCCGGACCGCGACGCCACACGCCCCCGAGCCGAGCAAGTCGAGGCGAGCCAATTCACCCCAGGCCGCAGCGCCCCCGGTGCGGCGCTGCACGCGGGTGGCAGGCATGCATCCTGGAGCTGCCCTGGGTCCCGAATAATTTGTGTACATCTGTTGACTTTGTCGGATTTTCCGCTAGTATGTGCACACTTGTTCACACCGAGATCCGCCCATGCTGATGAACCACGCCAAGCAACCGCAGACTGCCTTGCTGCAACGCATTCTGCGCTCGCGCCTGCTCGGCGCCCTGACTTACCCGCATTCCATTGACGGCTATCTGGAGGCGATCCATCCGCTTTGGTCCGCTCATCAGGTACGCGCCTGCATCACTGCGGTGCGCCACACCACTCCGGACAGCGTGACCCTGAGTCTGCGGCCGAATCGAAACTGGGCCGGCTTTCTTCCGGGGCAGTTCGTTCAGCTCAACGTCGTGATCGACGGCGTTCGACGCAGCCGCTGCTACTCGCCTGCTCACTCAGCCCAGGCCGCAGACGGGCTGATCGAACTCAGCATCAAGGCTCAGGGAACGGTATCGCGCTATCTGTACGAACAGGCCCGGCCAGGCATGGTGCTGGACCTGTCCCAGGCACAAGGCGAGTTCTACCTGCCCACGCCACGACCACGCCGCATCGTGCTGATCAGTGGTGGCAGTGGCATCACGCCGGTGATGGCGATGCTGCGGACCCTGCTGAACGAAAATCATCCGGGAAAGATCAGTTTCCTGCACTACGCCCGGACGCCGCACGAAGTCATTTACGCCGCGGAACTGGCCGTTCTGGCCGCCGCCTGTCCCCAACTCGAGCTGATTCCGGTCTACACCCGACAAACCACAGCGCCCCCCGGCTCGGGCCGCTTCAGTGCGGCGCAATTACGCAGCTTGGTGCCGGATTTCGCCACCGCCGAGACCTTCCTGTGTGGCCCCGCCGGGCTGATGTCCGCAGTACAGCAGGTCTGGGCCGAGAACGGCTGCAGCGCCCGTTTGCACCTGGAGCATTTCACCTCACCCGGTGCCACCCAGGACAGCACCGATGCCATCCATGGCGAGGTGGTCTTTGCCCGCAGCGAACGCTATGTCGCCAATAACGGCCGCAGCCTGCTGGACCAGGCCGAAGCTGCCGGCCTGACGCCCCAGTCGGGTTGCCGCATGGGTATATGCAGCACCTGCTGCTGTCGCAAAAGCTCCGGAACGGTGCGCAACACCATTACCGGACGCACCAGTAGCGAGGCGAATGAAGACATCCGAATCTGCGTCAGCGTGCCCATTGGCGACGTCGCGCTGGACCTCTAGCCCACATGACACCCAGGAGTTATCCAATGAATTCCAGACTGCCACAACTCAGCCCGGAGCAGATGCAGGCCTTCGGCCAGGAACTCGATGCCATCCGTGATCGGGTGCTCGCCGACCTGGGCGAGCGCGATGCGCGCTACATCAGGGGAATCATCCGCCGCCAGCGCCTGCTGGAAATCAGCGGTCGCGGCCTGTTGTTTCTGGGCTTTTTCCCACCCGCCTGGATCGCTGGCGTGGCTGCGCTGTCGGCGTCCAAGATCCTGGACAATATGGAAATCGGCCACAACATCATGCACGGCCAGTACGACTGGATGAATGACCCAGCGCTCAGCTCACGTCAGTTTGACTGGGATACCGCCTGTCCCGGTGAGCAGTGGCGCCATTCCCACAACTACCTGCATCACACCTTCACCAATGTGCAAGGGATTGATCGGGACATCGGCTACGGTGTGCTGCGCATGTCCGATGAAAAGCCCTGGCATCCGTATTACCTGCTGAACCCCTTGTGGGCCTTTCTGCTGGCCATCTTCTTCCAGTATGGTGTCGCGCTGCACGATCTCGAGGTCGAACGGGTTCTCAAAGGCAAGCGCGAAAAGCGCCAGACCCTGCGGGTCGCAAAAGGCATCTGGCGCAAGACCTCTCGCCAGACCCTGAAAGATTACCTGCTCTTCCCACTGCTGGCCGGTCCTTTCGCCGCCCTGGTGTTCACTGGCAATCTGGTCGCCAATCTGGTCCGTAATCTGTGGTCCTACACGATTATTTTCTGTGGTCATTTCCCGGACGGGGTGCAGCAATTCCCGAAAACCATTCTCGACAACGAGACCCGGGGTCAGTGGTATTACCGTCAACTGCTGGGGTCGGCCAACCTCAGCGGCGGCCGCTTGTTTCACATCATGAGCGGTAATCTCAGCCATCAGATCGAACACCATCTGTTTCCGAACCTGCCGGCACACCGCTACGCGGAGATCTCCACCGAAGTTCAGGGCATCTGTCGGCGCTACGGCCTGCCGTACAACCAGGGGCCACTGACGCGCCAGTTCGGCAGCGTGCTCAGACGAATCTTCCGCCTGGCCTTGCCAGGCCAGCGCCAGCCGGCCCTGCCAGCCGCCGCCTGAGGCGCCGTGGCGCGCGGCGGTCTGTTCTCCGACAGGCTGCCGCGCTACCCTATGCGACCGATTACCCCGAAGAATCCCAATGGAAATAGCACCCAATACCGTGGTCAGCTTTGACTACACCCTGACCAACGACGCGGGGGAAACCCTCGACACGTCCGCCGATCAGGGCCCGATGGCCTATCTGCACGGGCATGAGCAGATCATCCCCGGCCTGGAGACCGCCATGGACGGGCGCAAGACCGGCGACAGCTTTTCCGTCACCATTGAGCCCGAAGACGGCTACGGCTCACGCCGAGAAGAACTGGTTCAAACGGTGCCGCGCAGCGCCTTTGAAGGGGTGGAGCACATCGAGGCCGGCATGAGCTTTCAGGCCGAGGGTCCCCAGGGCCCGATGCTGGTCACCGTCGCCGAAGTCAGCGAAGACGCCGTCACCGTCGATGGCAATCATCAGCTGGCGGGCACAACCCTGCATTTCGACATCGCGGTGACCGAGGTTCGCGCCGCCACCGAGCAGGAACTGGAACATGGTCACGTGCATGCCGATGGGCATGATCACTGAGATCGGCCAGGCGTCTCCACCGGGCTGCCGCCGAGTTCCGGCGGCAGATCCCCACGGGGATCGATCTCGGTCAACACCGGCGTCGTGACCTGCGGCACGATCACGAAGTCGCCACGATCCTCCTCGGCCGGACGCGGCGCGCGCAGACGCGTGAGGGTAAACAGCAGCAGGGCCAGCAGGGCGCAGCCCGAGAAGCCGTACAGGCCGCCCGGCCCGAACTGGCGAATGGCATACGCCGCGCCAACCGGTCCGATACAGGTCCCCAGGCCGTAGCACAACAAGATGGTGGTATTGGCCGGCAACACCTGTTCGTGACTCAGATTGTCGTGGGTGATGGCCAGACTCAGCGGATACAGCGTCGCCACGCTGCCGATAAAGACCGCCGCAATCCCAAAGCTCATTACCCCGGCAGTCGCACCGAGCAGCGTCCCGCCCAGCGCCGCGCCCAGGCCGATGATCACCACCCCGACAAAGACCCCCAAGCGCCCCACCCGATCCGACAACCAGCCCACCGGCAACTGGCTCAACATGGCGGCCAGCACCGCGAAACTCATGAACAGGGATAATTGCTGGGCATCCATGCCGATTTCCCAGGCGTAAAACGGCCCCAGGGACATGAAGGCGCTGACGACAACCCCGGAACAGGCCGCTCCGACGACCCCCAGCGGCACCAGTCGGTACAACTCTGCCAAACCAAAATCTGGCACCACATGCGCCAGCGGCGCTTCGGTTCGTCCCAGGGCCAGCGGCACCACGGACAGGACGATCAGCACCGCGGCCACCGAAAAGGGCACGAAGCCGCTCACTTCGGTCAAGCCAATGAGCAACTGCCCCGCGGCGGCGGCCAGGTAGTAGACCACCATGTAACTGGACAGCAAGCGTCCCCGATTCTGGCTGCTGGCACGGGCTGAAACCCAACTTTCGATCACGGCCATCATGCCGGCCACGGTGATACCACCGACCAGGCGCCACAAGCCCCAGGACCAGACCGATTCGTGGAGCGGATACGCCAGCGCCTGACTGCAGGTGATCGCGGCAAAAGCCGCAAACGCCCGGATATGTCCGACCCGGTGAATGATTGGCAGGGCAAAGCGACTCCCGAACACGAAACCGACCGAATGCAGCGCGAGCACGTAGCCGACGGTGGCGGCGTCGATGCTCGCCAGATTGAGCCGCACCGCAACCAGGGCGCCGACCAGCACGTTGCCGGTGACGACCAGGGGCAAGGCCGCGAACAAGGCCGCAACCACAAACAGAAAACTGGGAATCGGCAGACGCCGGGGACCACGGCGCGTTACGCTGCGCATCGAATCACGCTCTGAAACGGGGTGGGAAGGATAATCTTTTCCAGGCCAATTGACTTGATCTGGACTCAGTTTAAGCTTGATCGCAGTTTGTTGACCCTGGCCGGCCTATCCAGTCGATTGTTTCTCACAACCGGATTCGCCATGCCCTCGCCGGCCCCTTCTTGATACCTCGGCCCATGCCCTTATGACGCATATTTATCTGGTGGTGGAAGATCTTGGCGACTGGCCTGCGGACTACCCGTCGCTGTCGGTGATCAGCTTTGATGCGTATCTGCACGAGCACCCGCTCAAGGGGCAGAAAAAGACCCGAATCATCAATCTGTGCAATACCGACCGCTATCTGAGCACCGGCTATTATTGTTCCCTGCTGGCCGAAGCACGCGGCCATAAGGTGCTGCCTGCGGTCAATACCCTGAACGACCTGAGCAGCCAGCAGCTGTATCTGATGCAGATTGGCGACTTATTGCACAAGCTGACCCGCCAGAATTCGCCCCCGGTCAGCGGCGAGGAACTGAATTTCAAGGCGTATTTCGGGCGCACCCGCATGCCGGCCTTGAAACTGCTGGCCAGACGCTTGTTCGAGCAATTTGCCTGTCCAATTCTCGATGTAAGACTGATCTGGGCCGGGCAATGGCAGATCCAATCAATCCAGGCGTTCCAGTTCCAGGCGCTGAACGCCGAGGAGAGTGACGAATTCGTCCAGGCCCTGGAGCAATTCAACCAGAGCCTGTGGCGCAGCCCGCGGCAGCGCAAATCCAGCCGCTGGGATCTGGCCATCCTGATCAACCCGGATGAAAAGCTGCCCCCCAGCGATGCGCAGGCCCTGAAACGGATCGAACGTGCCGCTCACAAGATGGGCCTGCATGCGGAGTTCATCCAGCAGTCCGATTACGCGCGATTGAGCGAATTCGACGCGCTGTTCATCCGCACGACCACGGAAATCGACCATTACACCTACCATTTTTCCCGTGCCGCGGAACTGGAAGGGCTGGTGGTGATGGATGACCCGACCTCGATCCTGCGCTGCTGCAACAAGGTTTTCCTGCACGATGCCTTCAGCTATAACCGCGTGCCAACGCCGAAAACCCGTATCGTTTCACGCTGTGGCCCGAACGCTATCGCCGAACTGGAAAACCAGTTCAGCTACCCGATGGTGCTGAAGATTCCCAATGGCTCGTTTTCGGTCGGGGTTGAAAAAGCCACGAACCGCGAGGAACTGACGCAGATCCTCACGGCGCTGCTCGCCCAATCCGCGCTGATCATCGTGCAGGAATTCCTCTATACCGAGTACGACTGGCGCATCGGCATCATCAATCATCGCCCGTTGTTTGCGTGCCGCTACTACATGGCCAAGGACCATTGGCAGATCTACGATCACGGCAAGGCGACAGTCGGATCAGGTGGCTCGGAAACCCTGCCGACTTACGAGGTCCCGCGCCCGGTTCTGGATGCGGCGATGAAGGCCGCGCGGATCATCGGCGACGGCCTGTACGGCATCGACATCAAGCAGCAAGGGCAGAAGGTCTACGTCATCGAGGTCAACGACAATCCCAACCTGGATCACGGTGTCGAAGACCTGTTCATGGGCGATGAGCTGTACATGCAGATCATGAGCGAGTTCGTTCGGCGACTGGAAAAGCGCGGCCGCTAGGTTGCGCGGATTCAGAACCGCGGGCCGGCCGAGGCCTTGCCACCGCAGGTTTTTTCGATCACTACCGCGGTGCGCAGGCGGTCGCGGCCGAAGGCCGACATCTTGGCGAAATCCTCGCGCGCGATGGGCACATACCGGCAGTCCAGAGCGGTGCGTTCATCATCCGGCGGATCGGGGTCATGCACATACAGGCATTGCGCATCGATCGCCGTCACCGTCACCCAGTGCGGCGCCTTTCTCCGGTCCATGCGATAGGTACTGATCAGCACCAGGACAATCGCGCCCTGCTCCATCCAGTGCTCGATATCCGCCTGGCTGACTTCCTGATAGTGAACCGGCACTTCCATTGCCCTGGCCTTTTCCAGGAACTGCTCATGCACCAGCGCCACAATGGCTTTCTTGCCTTCGTTGCGGACCCCTTCGACAAACAGCGGGCCCGTCCGGTTGATATAGACCCGGGCGGCCAGACCGTGCTGCTGAGCCGCCAGGGCCAGGCCAACCGGATGACAGCCGCCGTGCCCCGAGGTCATGAAGACCGTCGTCGCCTGGCGCCAGATATCCAGCTCCAGGGCCTGAGTCAGTTTCACGCCGGGATCCAGGGCGGCCATCGCCATCATCGTGGCGGCCGGCCCACAGGTGAAGTCCATGGTCTGCTGGTAAAACGGCACGGCCTGGGTCTGCCCGGTGCCGCTCAGATGACGGACCCGCTTCTGCATGCGCAAGGCCGCCTGGTGATCTTCGTAATAGTCCTGGTAGCTGCCGAAACCGACATAACCCAGACCGGTATACAGCGCAATCGCCGCTTGGTTGTCTTCGGCCACTTCAAGCCGCATATGCAGACGACCGCGTTGCGCCACGGCTTCTTCCAAGGCGAGAATCAGCCTGGCGCCCAGCCCCTGCCCGCGCGCGTTCTGGGCGACTGCCAGCGAGTAGAGCCGGGCCAGTCGTGTACCCCGATGCAGCAACGCCAGACCATAACCTAGGATGCGGGAACCCGACACGGCGACCAGGAAAGCCCGGTTCGGCGCCCCAATCCAGTGCCGCAGGCGCCGTCGGCTCAGACGATCGCTGGCAAAACTGCGCTGCTCCAGTTCACTGAGCTCGTGCAGATCTGCTGCGACCACTTCTCGAATGTCGACCCGCGCTACGTCCACGAAGATTCAAGTCTCAGGAGGCCACCGTCAGTACGGGCTGGCGACAAAACCCTGCCTGACCCGGCCCACGACTGACGACAGCCATGGACCCGGACACGACACGCGCAGTGTGCGCGAAGCTCCGGATTTTGCAAAGACACGGCCTTAACCCAGACACAGCCCCGGTCCACGCCAGTCCATCAGCGCCGCACTCAGGCTGAGCAGAACGCCACCTCCAATCAGGGCCGTGGCGCGAAGCTGTGGCCAGTGAGCCCGCCATTCAAACCGGGCCAGCAAGCCGCTTTGCAGGGCAAAAACCGGTACGGTGCCGATCCCGAAAGCCAGCAGGATGGCGCCACCCTGGGCCGGGCTGGCACTGAAACTGGCCAGCAGCAACATGGCGTACAAGGTGGGGCAAGGCAGCAGCGCCCAGGCCAGGCCACGACCAAGCACCCCTCCCCCCGATGTGCGCCGCAGGGCCTTCGCCGGACAGGCATGCCCCGCGGCCGATCGGCGCAATGAGCCAAGACCGAGAAAGATCAGGGTCACGCCGCCCGCTGCCCGCAGGCTGGCCGCGGTATCCGCCGTCGGCAGGAAACGCAGCAAGGCACTGCCGGCCAGGCCGGCCAGAGCACCCAGTAGCGCATAGCCCAGCAACCGTCCCAGGTGCAGCAGCGCCGTGTTTTTGGCCCGAGCTGGCCCCGTACTCAGCGCCGAATGAAGCCCCACACACATCAGGCCGCAATGCACGCTCGCTGCGGTACCCATCAGCCAGGCCGCCGGCAGACCCAGAGCCAGGCCGGTGTCGATCATTCGTCGGGCAGACGCCCCTGCTGCCTGTCCAGATCGTCAAACTGACCACGATTGACGGCCATGATCAGAAACGCCGCAGCCAGGCTCACCAGCAGCAGGGAAATGGGAATCAGAATCAGCAAGCTGCTCATGCCGGCACCACCTCAGGCCCTGAACGCAGCGGCTGCGACTGCTCGGGCCGGGCCAGCAGGCGCAGGGCATTGAGCGTGACCAGCAGCGAACTGCTCCCCATGCCCAGGGCCGCAAGCCAGGGGGTCAGCACGCCGGACAGCGCCAGGGGAACCATCGTCACGTTGTACAGCAAGGCCCAGGTCAGGTTCTGCTTGACGATGCGGCGGGTGCGTGCGGCCACCGCAAACAGGGCGGACAAGCCGGTAAGCTGATCACCCAGCAAGATCGCATCGCCATGACTTTGCGCCAGCGCCGTACCGGAGGCCATGCCGACCGAGACATCCGCAGCAGCCAGCAGGGGCGCGTCATTGATGCCGTCGCCCACGGCCAGGACGCGGTGTCCCTGGGCGCGCAGCCAGCGCACCCGCGCCAGCTTGTCATCCGGCCGGAGGTTGGCCTGAATCCGCTCAATACCCAGTGCGGCGCCGATACCCTGTGCCGCCCAGCTTCGATCTCCGCTGAGCATTTCCAGTTCCAGGCCGAGCTTGCGCAGTGAATCGACGGCGACTCTTGCGCCGGAACGCAGCTGTTCGCGCAAGGTGAAACGCGCCACCCGCTGCGGGCCACGCCAGAGTTCGAAGTAGCGCAGCCCGCCAGGAGAGCCCGCCCCCGGAACCGCAGACGCGGGCTCAAGCGAATAGTTGTCCCCGTCGACACGGCCGGCAACCCCACCGCCAGGCCGGGTGCTTCGATCCGCTACGTTCAGGGTCGCGCCCTCGCCCGCAAAGGCCCGCGCCACCGGATGATCGATGCCGGCTTCCAGCGCCGCGGCGATTTCCCGACAGGCGGCCCCAGGCAGGTCGGCCAGGGGCTCGAGCTGCTGCAACTCCATGCTCGCACTGGTGAGGGTGCCGGTCTTGTCCAGGCACACGGTGTCAATCTGATGCAGTTGGAGCAGCGCGTTGCCGCGCACCAGAAGCACCTGATGCCGAGCCAGGGCTGTCATCGCGGCAGCCACCGCAGTCGGCGTGGCCAAGGACAGCGCGCAGGGGCAGGTCACGACGAGCACCGCCAGGGCGGTCTCGAATGCAGCGCCATCCATCATCCACTGCCAGGCGAACCCCAGCACGGCCAGCGCCAGCACCGCAGCAATGAAATACCGCGCAATCTGATCCGCCCACAACTGCTGAATCGAGCGATCTTTGAGCGCGCGTTCGGCCAGCTGGCTGATGCCATGCAGCTGGGTATTCTCGCCCACGGCGGTGAGGCGCACCCGTACCGCAGCGCTGCCCAGGTTGATACTGCCCGCCCAGATGGGCTCATCCTGTCGTCGTGTCCTGGGCTCGGCCTCGCCGGTGATGATCGACTCATCAAATTCGCTGCTCAAGCTTTGCAAACAGCCGTCGGCCGGTACCGCAGCCCCCGGCCCGACAATCAACACATCATCGACGGCAAGCGCGCTGGCCGGAACCGACTCGCTGCCCTGCGCGGTCTCCCGGGTCGCCACCAAAGGCATGGTCGCGGCCAGCTGGCGGGTGCGCTGCGCCGCCAGTGCACGCCCCCGCTGCTCGGCCATTCGAGCCAGCGACAGCAGCAACACGAACATGACAACGGAGTCGAAGTAGACCGCGCCAACGCCCTGCAAGGTATGCAGCGCGCTGGCCAGATAGGCCACGGTGATCGCCAGAGCGATGGGGCTGTCCATCGTGGGCGCCCCGGCACACAGGCCGCGCCAGCCCAGAAGCAGAAACGGCCAGCCGGCGTACAGGGCCACGGGCGTGGCCAGCATCCACTGGGCGTAGCGCAGCACGGCGTCAAAGCCAGGCTCGACCACGCCAAAATAATCCGCGCTGGCCAGCATCATCACCTGCATGCCGAACAGCAGGGCGACACCCAGACGACGCAGCTCGGCGCGCCGGATCTGCCGCTGTGCCCCCATGTCCGCGTCACCGCCCAGCACGAAGGGACGGAACCCGCTGGCCTCGATCTGCTGCAAGATCACCGACAAGGGCTGCTCTGCCGGATCCCAGCTCAGCGCACAACGCCCGGAGACCAGATCGGCCTGTACCTCGACCTGCGGCAGTACCCCGATCAGGCGACGCACGCAGGCCATGCAGCGCAAGCCTTCAACCCGCACCAGGACTTCGCGCCGACGGCCCAGCGACTGGCTGATCCGTTCCAGCAGGACCGGCTCATCGTAAGCAGCCCAATCGGCATTCATGGCTCAATGACCCGGGCAAATCGATCCACCTGCACGGCGGGCTCCTGGGTTGAAACCTGCACCGACAGAATCACCGTCACCACGCCGGCGATCACCGTCCCGACCAGCAGGGCCACCACGAGGACCAGTTCCACACTCCAGATGGAGCGTTGCTGCCGGCTCATGGGGCCGCTCCGATAAACCGCGCCTGGGCGCGCTGTACCTGACCCTGGGCATCGCGCAGTTCGAAATGAATTCCCACGGTGGTGGTTTCCCCACCCAGCGCCGCCCGCCGGGCCGCGACAGCCAGCGCCAGCGACTGCAGTGGCGAAATCGCCACCTGGGTGGTCGACAGCTCGACCGGAATCCCGTCATCCGCCCAGGCCGATACCGTGACCTGGCGTTCCTGCGCGGTCTTATTGGTGAGCTTCAGGGTATACAGATTTTCAACCCGGCCATCCGCCAGTCTGCGGTACAAGCTGTGCCGATCCCGGACCACATCGGCGACCAGATCCGCGCGCAGGCTCAAATGCCCCAGAAACACGGCGATGACCGCCAACCAGACCAGGCCATAGCCGATACTGCGCGGCCGCAACAGACGAAAACCCCGACCACGGTCATGGTTGAAGCTGGAGTAACGCACCAGACCGCGCGGCTTTCCCACCTTGTCCATCACGGCATTGCAGGCATCCACGCAGGCAGCACAGGCAATGCACTCGTACTGCAGGCCATTGCGAATATCGATGCCGGTTGGGCAGACCTGGACGCACAGGGTGCAATCGATGCAATCGCCAGCGAAGGTTTCGCCTCGCCGCGCCACGCTCTTGCGTGGTTCACCGCGCAGATCATCGTAGCCGATGATCAGGGTATCGGCATCGAACATGGCGCTTTGAAAACGCGCATAGGGACACATGTAACGGCACACCTGTTCACGCATGAAACCGGCGTTGCCCCAGGTGGCAAAGCCGTAAAAAGCGCTCCAGAACAAAGGCCAGCCAGCCAGCTGCAGGTTCAGCAGATCGCCCACCAGTTGCTCCATGGGAATGAAATAGCCGACAAAACTCAGCCCGGTCCAGGCCGCCAGCAGCAACCACAGCGCATGCTTGGCGCCGCGTCGGCGCAATTTGTTCAGGTTCCAGGGCGCACGATCCAGCTTCTGCCGTGCATGGCGATCACCCTCGGCCCAGTGTTCAAGCCACATGAAGGCCTCGGTCCATACCGTCTGCGGACACGCATAACCACACCACAGGCGACCCGCCACCGTGGTGAACAGCAACAAGGTCAGCGCCGCGATGACCAGCAGGCCGGTGAGCAGAAACAGATCCTGCGGCACCAGACTCAGGCCAAACAGATGAAAACGCCTTGCGGGCAGATCGAACAGCACCAGGGGGGTGCCATTGGCGCTCAGCCAGGGCAACAGGTAGAAGACGCCCAGCAGCGCGAACATCGCCACCAGCCGCAGACGCGCGTAGCTGCCATCCACCCGACGCGCGTAAATCTTGGGCTCGGAGGCATACATGCTGGCTACCGCTTCATTCATGTTGACTCCGGCCGCAAGGCATCACGTGGCGGCGCGGACAGGGACAGGGCCATCACCGCAACCAGGGTGGCAATCAGCCACCCAATCAAAAAACAGCCCCCCAGCAGCGCAAACCCCGGCCCGCTGGCGGCTTCCGCCTGCAGCGCTCCCCAGCCCATCAGCAGGGCCAGAAGCAACAGCACCGCCCCCAGAAAACCGCACCAGATCACCACCGCCAGCTGACGCCAGCGAGGCGCCCAGCCCGGTCTGGCACGCAGCGCCGGCGTGCCTTGCTCCAGCTCCAGGTCCGCCATCAATCGGCCTGTGCGGACAGTCGGTACACGTATGCCGTCAGGAGTTTCACCTCGGCCTCGCTCAGCTCCTGAGCGTGCGCCGGCATGGCCGACTGCCGACCAAACATGATGGTCTGACGAATGGCTTCCTCGGCGCCGCCATGCAGCCAGATGGCATCATTCAGGCGCGGCGCGCCGAGCATCTGATTGCCCCCACCATCGGCCCCGTGGCAGGCGGCACAGGTTCTGGCGAACTGCGCCTGGGCAGCCGCCAGCCGCGCCGGCGGCAGGTTCGGTGCCGACCAATGCGCGACCAGGCGCACCAGATCATCCGCCAGGCTCGGATCCAGAACCGCGTGGAACGGCGGCATGACGCCGTTGCGTCCCTGGACAATCGAGGCCGCAATAGCCTGCGGCGTTCCGCCATACAACCAGTCATCGTCGGTGAGATTGGGAAACCCGATCGCTCCGCGTGCATCCGCACCATGACAACCGGCGCAGCGGGCGACGTAAAGACGTGCTCCGACCTGGGCGGCGCTGACATCCCCAGCCAGAACCTCGATGTCCTGATCGGCGAAACTGCGCAGGTGGGCTTCGCGGCGGGAATGGATCTTGCTGATAGCGGCGTCATGCTCGCTGGCCTGGGACCAGCCCAGCACGCCGGCGAAAGCGCCCAGTCCCGGATACAGTGCGAAATAGCCAAACCCGAAGACGATGGTCAGAACGAACAGATTCAGCCACCAGCGCGGCATCGGATTATTCAGCTCGCGCAGATCCTCATCCCAGACGTGATCCTTCTCGGCCCCTTCGGCCTCCTCGCCCTCACGCCGTTTCGCGGTCCACATGATCAGCCACAGACAGGCCAGGATATTGGCCGTCACCAGCACGATGACAAATACACTCCAACCCGTGGTCATGGCCGATTCCTCCCCGCTTCATCGTCCAGGGGCAGCCGGGCTGCCCGTTCAAAATCGGCCTGACGGCGTTTGCTCCAGGCCCAGAATGTGACCCCGAAGAACGCGCCGATGGCGGCCAGGGTGATGAGTCCACTGATCATGGCGACACCTCCGGCGCCTTGAGGCCCTGCAAGAAGGCAATCAGCGCATCCATCTGCGTCTTGCCGCGGACCGCATCGGCGGCTGCATCGATCTGGGCCTCTTCAAACGGCACGCCCAGGCGTTTCAGGGTTCGCATCATGCGCTGCACTTCCTCGCCACGCAGCGGTGTGCGCGCGAGCCAGGGGTAGTTCGGCATATTCGATTCCGGCACCACGTCGCGCGGATTGATCAGATGCAAACGATGCCAGGCGTCGGAATACCGGCCGCCAACCCGGGCCAGATCCGGACCGGTGCGTTTCGAGCCCCACTGGAAGGGATGGTCATAGACCGATTCCCCGGCCGTCGAGTAGGGTCCGTAGCGCAGGGTTTCCTCGGGCAGGGTCCGGACCATCTGCGAATGGCAGCCGTAACAGCCTTCGCGCAGATACACATCCCGCCCGGCGACTTCCAGCGCGCTGCGAAGCTTCAATCCCGGTGCGGGTTTGGTCCCTGCTCCGGCGGCGATCAGGGGGACGATTTCGATAATGCCGCCGACGCTGATGACCAGCGCCACCAGTATCGCCATCAGGCCGATATTGCGTTCCACGACGTCATGATTCATGCCAGGGCCTCCGCAGTATTCAGTTCAATCGCAGGCGCGCGTACGGTTTTCCAGACGTTCCAGAGCATCACCAGCATGCCGGAAAGAAACACCAGGCCACCCAGCAGGCGGACGGCATAGAACGGGTAACTCGCCTTGAGGGATTCGGTGAAGCTGTAGGTCAGCATGCCGTCATCACCCACGGCTCGCCACATCAGGCCCTGCATGACTCCAGCGATCCACATCGAGGTGATATAGAGCACGGTGCCGATCGTCGACAGCCAGAAATGCAGATTGATGGCCGCAACGGAATGCATTTCGGTGCGTCCGTAGAGCCGCGGAATCAGCACGTACAGGGAACCGATGGTCATCATGGCAACCCAGCCCAAGGCTCCACCGTGCACATGGCCCACCGTCCAGTCGGTGTAGTGCGACAGGGCATTGACGGTCTTGATGGCCATCATCGGCCCTTCGAAGGTGCTGATGCCGTAAAACGACAGCGAGACGATCATGAATTTGATGATGGGATCGGTGCGCAGTTTGTCCCAGGCCCCGGACAGGGTCATCATGCCATTGATCATGCCACCCCAGCTGGGCGCCAGCAGAATCAGGGAAAACACCATGCCAATGGACTGGACCCAGTCCGGCAGCGCGGTGTACTGCAAATGATGCGGGCCCGCCCACATGTAGATCGAAATCAGGGCCCAGAAATGCACCACGGACAGGCGGTAGGAATAAATCGGCCGCCCCGCCTGTTTGGGCACAAAGTAGTACATCATGCCGAGGAAACCGGCGGTGAGGAAAAAGCCGACCGCATTGTGGCCGTACCACCATTGCACCATCGCATCGACGGCGCCCGAGTAGGCCGAGTAGGAGTGCAGCCAGCCATAGGGCAGCGCCATCGAGTTCACCACGTGCAACACGGCAACGGTGAGGATGAATGCGCCGTAGAACCAGTTGGCCACGTAGATGTGCCGCTCCTTGCGGCGCATGATGGTGCCGAAGAACAGCACGGCGTAAACCACCCACACCGCGGTGATCAGCAGGTCTATGGGCCATTCCAGCTCGGCATATTCCTTGCCCTGAGTGTAGCCCAGCGGCAAGCTCACAGCCGCGGCGACAATCACCGCCTGCCAGCCCCAGAAGGTAAACGCCGCAAGCCGGTCTGAAATCAGCCGGGCCTTGCAGGTGCGTTGCACCACCCAGTACGAGGTGGCGAACAGCGCGCAGCCGCCGAAGGCGAAAATCACCGCGTTGGTATGCAGCGGCCGCAGGCGCCCGTAGCTTAACCAGGGCAGATCAAATCCCAGCCAGGGCCAGTACAGCTGGGCGGCAATGAACACCCCCACCGACATGCCAACCACCCCCCAAAATACGGTGGCCAGCGCAAACTGGCGTATCACCGTGTCGTTATATATTTCCCTTGCTGCGCTGTGCATCGCGCCCCCCGACGACAAATCCGACGCTCACTATCGTTGGCCGGGCCAGGCGCAGCATTGACTTGGATCAAGGTGCCCTTTTGCACCGCGTTCTAGCGTTTACCCAAGCCACCAGAGATTGCGTCGATGACCAGTAAGGTCCAAGCCACCACCACGCCCCCGTCCTGTCCCGAGATAGGCACCGCCCTGGGCGATCATTTGCGCCTGAACGAACTGCGCGCGCCCCGCTACACCTCGTACCCCACCGCTCTGGAGTTTTCCGCGCAGTTCACGGCACAGGACTACCTCAAAGCCGTCAACCGGACCAACGAAGAGCCCTTGCCGGCCCCGTTGTCCCTGTACCTGCACCTGCCCTTCTGCGCATCGTCCTGCTATTACTGCGGTTGCAATCGGGTCATCAGCCGCAATCACCAGCGCCACCAGAACTACCTGCACCTGCTGCTGCGCGAAATCGCGATGCAAGCGCGGCTTTTCGCTGGAGATCGCCAGGTGCGGCAGATTCATTTCGGGGGTGGCACGCCCAATCTCTACCGCCCGATCGAACTGGCCCGCGTGCTACGCAGTCTGGGCCAGGCCTTCAGCATCGCCGATGATTGCGAAACCAGCATGGAAGTCGATCCGCGTCAGGTACGCGATCGCGATGCCAGAGCCTGGGCGGCGCTCGGCTTCAACCGCATCAGCATCGGGGTCCAGGATGTCGACCCCAAGGTGCAGAAAGCGGTCAATCGTCTGCAACCGGCTCAGGGCGTGGCCCGACTGGTCGCCGAGGCCCGGGCCAGCGGAATTGAGGGCATCAATTTTGATCTGATCTATGGCCTGCCCAAGCAGACTTTGAGCAGTTTTGACGCGACTCTGGATTTCGTTGAGGCCCAGCGTCCCGACCGCATCGCGGTCTTTCATTACGCCCACCTGCCGTCCCGCTTTCCCGCCCAGCAGGCGATTGACGACAGCAGCCTGCCGGATGCTGCCGAGCGCCTCGCCCTGCAGGATCGCATCACGCAGCGCCTGACCAGCGCCGGATACATCCACATTGGTCTGGATCACTTCGCGCTGGCCGAAGACAGCCTGGCGCAGGCGCTGGGCAATGGGACGTTGCAGCGCAACTTCCAGGGTTATTCGACCTCTGCGGAATGTGACCTGATCGGCTTCGGTGTCAGCGCCATCAGTCACATCGACAATGTCTATGCGCAGAACCACAGCGATCTGAAACAATACAGCGACCATTTGGAACAGGCCCAGCTTGCCACCTATCGGGGGCTGCAGGTCGGGCCGGAAGACCTTTGCCGTGATGCCGTTATTCGCGACATCATGTGCCGACGCCGGGTGGATTTTGCCGAGATCGAACAGCGTTTTGACATCAATTTTGGCCAGACTTTTGCCTCGGCCCTGCAACGCCTGCGGGAACTGGACCCTAAGCACAGGCTGGTCCGTTGCAATGCCCAGACGCTGATCGTCGAGCCAGCCGGACGCCATGTGCTGCGCCTGATTGCGCAATGTTTCGACGCCTATGCCGAAACGCGTGGCCAGCAGTTCATGGCCAAGGCACTTTAGTTGCATGCACCGCATGGGCAGCGTTGCCAAACCCGGTCATGCAGGAGACCATGATGAACAGCTTCACGCGAATTTTGCTTCCAACCGAGTTCTCCCCGAGTTGCGAACGCGCCCGCGATCATGCGCAACTCATCGCGTCGAAGCAGGATGCGGAAATCGACCTGCTGCATGTACAGGTACTCCATGACAGTCAATGGGGCTGGAGCGGCTATCCGGTCAACCCGGATCTGGAAGCGCAGATCGCTGCTACCGCCAAGGAACATCTGAGCCGTTTCGCCCAGGCCTTGAGCATGCCGGTAACCCAGATGAACCTGCGCGACGTCAGCGCGTCTGCGGCCATCCTGAACTACGCGGACGATCAGGCGGTGGATCTGATCATCATGGGCACCCATTCGCGCAAGGGCGTGTCACGCCTGTTCCTGGGCAGTACGGCCGCAGAAGTCGTCCGCTCGGCACAGGTTCCAGTCCTGGTCGTGGGTCGCGACCAGCCGGCGAATGCAAGCGGCTACCAATGCATTCTGTGCCCGGTGGATTTTTCCAGAGCGTCCGCCGGAGCCTTGCGACAGGCTGCCGCGCTGGCGCAAAGCTTTGAGGCTCAGCTGGTCGTTGCCCATGTGGTGGAACCGCAGCCCGTACCGCCCTACGTGAACGCGCAGGCCAAAGCGGATGAATCGGTCCAGGCTCTGGCTGCCCTCGACGCGCTGGTGGATTCGATCCAGCTGACACCGCGGCCGGAAACGCTGATTTCGCATGGTCGCGCCTTTACGCGCATCAACGAACTGGCGCGGGAATTTGCCGCCGATCTGCTGGTCATGGGCACGACCGGCTTGAGCGGCCTGGAACGCTTATTGCTCGGCAGCGTCACCGAGCGCGTCTTGCGCGACGCACCGTGCCCGGTCCTGGCCCACCGTGATCCTGCCTGCGCAGATGAGCGCTAGCCCCCGCGACTGAGCCGGTTGATGGGTATTTTCAGGTAACTGATGCCGTTGTCACCGGGTTCCGGCAGATGACCTGCGCGGATATTCACCTGCAAGGCCGGCAAAATGCAGTTCGGCACGTCCAGTTGCGCATCGCGGCTTTGACGCAGGGCGATAAAAGCCTCCTCGTCGATGCCCTCGGCCGCCAGCGTATTGGCCGTGCGCTGTGCAGCCACGGTCGTTTCCCAGGCGGGCTGGCGACCCGGCAGGCCATAGTCATGGCATAGAAACAGCCGGGTTTGCGCCGACAGCGCGAGCAGACGCCGGATCGAACGGTACAGCGCTCGCGCATCGCCACCGGGCAGATCCGCCCGCCCGGTGCCCAGATCCGGCATCATCAGCGTGTCACCGACAAAAACCGCGTCTTCGACCCGGTAGCTGACGCAGGCTGGTGTATGACCCGGCGTGCTCATCACCTCGATCTCCATGCGGCCCAGCGGCAGGGTCTCGCGATCAGCCAGCAGACGATCAAAGCCGCCACCACGACTCCAGTCGACCTCGGCGAGCCCGAACATCCTGGACAGGTGCAACTGCACGCCTCGAATGCCTTCGCCGACCGCGACCTGGCCGCCGAGTTCCCGCTTCAGGGCTTGCGCTCCGCTCAAGTGATCGGCATGGACATGCGTTTCCAGAATCCAGCGCAGATGCAGGCGTTCGGAACGCATGCACGTCAGCAGGCGCTCGACCGAGTCGGTGAAGAGGCTCGCAGAAGCCGGCACGTAATCCAGCACCGGATCGATAATCGCCGCCTCACGACTCACCGGGTCGGCGACGATGTAGCTGATGGTGCAGCTGCGGGGATCGTAGAAAGCCCGGATGAGCGGTTGAACCTGAGTGGACACGGCGCTGACCGGATTCGTCATGCGAAATCGGGCGCCAATCATGCAGCCAAACGCGCCGCCAGACCCGCCTGCGCCGCTTCGGTCTTTGCGGCCGTATCATAACGGTGGCTGTCCAGCGGCCCGGCCATGCGTCTGAGTGCAGGCAGATCCAGCAATCGGATATTGCGCCGCTCAACGTCGATCAGGCCCAGGGAGCGCAGCCTGGTGAGTACCCGGCTCACGGTTTCGGTCACCAGGCGCAAGTAGTTGGCAATATCCCGACGGCTCATGTCCAGCTGCACCTGGGAAACCTGATCGCCCGCGCTGCGACCCTGCCGCGTGGCCAGGTCCAGCAGAAAGGCGGCGATTCGCTGTTCAGCGGTGAAATCGCCGCTCATGGCCAGCGCCAGCGCGAGCTCGCGGCTCATCAGTTCAAACAGATTTCGCCGCAACGCGGGCACCTGCTGCTCCGCCTGTTCCAGTCGAGCGTAGGGCAACTCGCAGATCTGCGTCTCCACCAGGCATTCCGCACTGCACGGGTGCCGATGCGGATGCACCGCGTCCAGACCCACCAGATCCCCGGTCAAATGGAAGCCGCGCACCCGCTCATTGCCGTCTGCGTCGATCGTGAAAGTCTTGATGGCGCCAGACCTGACCACATACAAGGACTCGAAAGCGTCACCTTCCCAGAAAGCGTGATCGCCGCAAGCCAGGCTGCCGCGCCGCCGTACCACCGCGTTCATTTCCCCCAGACCCGCGGAATCCAGTCCTTGCGCGATGCATAAATCGCTCAGTCCACAGCTGGCACACGGTGATGATTTGACTAAAGGCATTTGGCTGCACCAAGGACAAGTTCAGCGCTATGTTCCGACTTTTGCCAGATTTCAGTAATTCGGTATAGCCGCAGGGCCCACTGCGGAAACTACCTAGTTGTGTTTCGCTCGGACTCGGGAACGACCAGCAGAACTTGCCGAATGAGGTGCGCCAGGGAGCGTGCCCGCATCTTCTCCATGACCCGCGCGCGATGCAGTTCGACCGTCCGCGAACTGATGCGTAATTCGATCGCAATCACCTTGTTCGCCTGACCCTCGACCACGCGATCGAGAATTTCCCGCTCCCGCGGCGTCAGCTCAGCCAGGCATTCGCGAATCTCATCCTGCTCCGAGGCGATGACCATATCCGCGTGATCCTGCGCGATGGCCTGCTGGACCCGTTGAATCAGTTCGTCCTCACGAAAGGGCTTCTGCACGAAATCAAAAGCCCCTTCGCGCATCGCCTCGACAGCCATGGCGACATCACCGTGGCCGGTGATGAAGATGATCGGCCAGGTCTGGCCGCGTGCGGCCAACTCCTTGGCCACTTGCGGACCACTCATCCCGGGCATGCGCACGTCGAGCACGATGCAAGCAGGGTGGTCATCACGTCCAGCGGCCAGAAAAGACCGCGCATCCTGGAACGCTTCGGCCTGGAGCCCCACGGACTGCATCAGCAGCACCAGGCTGTCACACACCGCAGCATCATCGTCAATCACGAAGACCCTTCCGGCACTCACGTCGCACTCCCCAGGCGCGGCAACAGGACACTGAAACAGCTGCCGCCGTCCGGTCGGGCCTGGCAACGCATCTCGCCTCCGTGTGCTTCGACAATGGTGCGGCTGATGGACAGCCCCAAGCCGATCCCGTCCGGCTTGCTGGTAAAGAACGGCTCATAGACCTGTTCGGCAAGCTCGGCTGGAACCCCTGCCCCCCTGTCGAGCACCTGAATCTGCACCCAGTCTTCCCCTAATGCCTCGCTGCTGATTACGATGTCCTCATGCCGACCGGCCGCGTGACTGGCATCAACGCCATTATGAACCAGGTTCACGACCACCTGCTGAAGCTGAACGGCGTCCCCGTTGGTGCTGCCGGCGTCGGGATCGAGCTCCAGGCGCAGCTGCAAGCCCAGGCGCTGGGCATTGATGGCCAGCAGTGGCTCAATTTCGCGCAGCACCGCATTGATATCGACCGACACATTGACCGGAGCCTGCTGGCGCACCAGGCGGCGGATTCCTTGGACCACTTTGCCGGCACGTTCCGCCTGTTGATTGATCTTCTCCAGGGTCTCCTCGATGAGGCGCGCATCACCCTGCGGCGCCGCCAGCAATCTACGACAGGCCTGGGCATAACTGGAAATGGCCGAAAGTGGCTGGTTGATCTCGTGAGCGATCCCGGTTGCCAGTTCAGCCAGCATACCCAGCCGTCCGGCATGAGCCAGCTTGTCCCGATGCAGTGCGGCTTCCTGCTCACGACGCTGCAGCTGAGCCTCAATCGCCTTGCGCTCGGTGAGGTCGCGGATAAAGCCGACAAAACCGCTGATCCCGTGATCTTCGATTTCCCCGACGGCCAGATCGATGGGAAACACCTGGCCGTCTTTTTTCTTCCCGACCACTTCCCGCCCGATGCCGATGACGCGGGGTTCGCCTTCGCGGAGATATCGGGCCAGGTATTGATCGTGTTCGGAGTGATAGGGGTCCGGCATCAGGATGGACACATTGTGCCCCACCAACTCCTCGCGCCGATAACCGAACAGGCGCAGAGTCACGGCATTGACATCACGAATCATGCCTCGCCGGTCGATCAGTACAATCGAGTCCACTGCCGCTTCAAGCAGTGCAGCATAACGCGCCCTGGATTGAGACATCCCCACTCTCATGCGGCCTTTAGGCCAATGTCACCTATTCTGTGGCAGCGCGGTTGATATGACAAAGACCAGGCCAGCTCTACCTTCTTTCCAGGGGTTCACTCGCTCGCATCGGCGCCGTGCAAAATCCCGTCATCCGCTTTGCGCCACAGACTCACGCCATCCTCACCATCCTGTGGATACAGCGCGATTCCCGCAACCAATTCCAGGTACAGGTCCTCACCCAGAAAGGCAAAGCGGGTTTCGAAAGCGCTGCGGATTCGGTCTACCAAACCTTGTGCTTGATCACGGCTACCGATACCGCCGAAGAACGCGCCAAAATTACCCTCCCCGAGATAACCGGCCTCATCGCCCTTGCCCAGCAACAACTGTAGACGCTGACCCATCTCACCCAGCACATTGACCAGCATATCGTCGCTCAGATTCATCATTGCGCTGGAGAAGTTGCTCAGGCTGAAACTGATGACCGCAACCCCCTGATGAGCCAGCCTGGCGGTGTTCAGCCGTTCTCCGAGCGCGTCATGAAACGCCGTGCTGGTCAGAAGGCGGGTATTGACCTCGATATGCTCCTTGCGCTCCTTCTCACGACGCATATGGCGGCGCCGGGTCACATCATCGTGAATCGACAGATAATGCGTCACCTTGCCGTCACGCAGGACGGGACTGATGGTTTGCTGAATCGCGTAGATGAAACCGTAACGATCACGGTCAACCGCCTCCGCCGACCAGACCTGCCCGCCACTGACGGTCTGCCACAATTTCCGGTAATAACGCTCGCCCTGGTAGCCCGATTTGAGCAGTCGCGGGTTTCTGCCCAGCACTTCATGTGCCTCATAGCCGGTCAGGCGGGTAAACGCCGGATTGATCCAGACAATTCGCGCCTGGGCATCGGTCAGAAAAATCGAATTTCCGGCGCTGTTCAGAGCCCGCTCCAACACCCGTCGACGCTCCAGCACATGTGCACGAGTCAGCACCAAACTGATTTCATCCGACCACTGAGCCACTTCCTCATCGCCGGCGGACCTCAGCCAGGCTACGACCATAACCGTTCGCTGCTCCAGGGCGACGGCGAAAACCGCCACACGCTTGGCTGCCACGGCCTCAAGCACGGCTGCCGATGCCGCCAGGACCGGGTGATCCCAGTCCACCACCATCTGCCCACCCTGTTCCAGGGCGATCGGGAGCAACTGCCTGATGGTCGTCAGCTCGGCTTGCGGATCTGGTGTTGCGGCTGTCGAGCCGGCACAGGCCAGGGTTTCGGCCAACGGATCTGCATAGCCGACCCAGACCCTGATCGCGTCCAGGCTTTCGACCAGCTCGCGGCTCAGCACAGCCATCATGGCCTCGAGTTCGGCATCTTGCGCCAATGCCCTCAGGCTCGCGCCTAGCCGCGCCGCGGACGCCTGCATCTTAGTTGTGCCCATGATTGTGCTCTCGGTGGACCTGCACAGCGACAGGAACGAAGGGACGTACCGGCCCCGAAGCGCCGGCCAGACCGCATCACTGGATGTTGATCGTCTTGGCCTCTGGCGCCGCAGGCTGGCTGCGAGGAATCCGGATTTTCAGCACGCCGTCCTTGACGCTGGCGTGAATCGCGTTGCGATCAGCATCCTCGGGCAAGGTGAATTGACGCGTGAACTGGCCGTAAAAGCGTTCGATCCGATGCTGCTTGGCGTCTTTGCTCTCGTCTTCGAAGCGACGCTCTCCGCTGAGCGTCAACACGCCGTTTTCGACCCCGACCTTGATGTCTTTCTTCTCGACACCCGGCAGTTCCGCGGCAATCCGATATTCCTTGGCGGATTCGCTGATATCAACCGAAGGCGCCCATTCCGCCGGACTTCCATCGGAGGAGGCCGACACGCGCGGCATCTGCCGACTGTAACGGTCGAACAGGGCGTCAATTTCCCGGAACGGATTCCATGTGGTGATATTCATGTCTTCAATCTCCAAACGAAATGACCATCATCTGGCCGGCGTCCGGCCACGGGCTGCCGACTCGTTTGAAGATTATTTCGAAAACCCGGATTACGCATTGACATGCGTCAATACACGCGCATTTTCTGCACCGGCCATTCCCGGCCCGCGTTCAAGAACTGGCCGCAGAAATCTGCTCAGAGCACCCCGACCCTAGGGGCCGCCTGAGCCTGAGCCCAGGCGGTCAAAGCACGTCTCGAGAGCTCGGGCAATGCGGCCTAAAGCCCCATCATGATTTTGCCCAGCCGCTCGGTGAGCTTGCGATTCTCACTGTAATCAACCGGAATCGCGATCAATGCCGGCCCATCCTGAGCAAAGGCTTCCTCCAGTGCGCCCGGCAGTTCGGTGGCTTCCTTGAGCTCGCGTCCCCACATGCCGAAGGCGTCGGCCAGTTTTTCCCAGTCCGGATTGGTGAAATCCAGTTTGGAATGCTGGCCATTGAAGGTGTTCTGCTGCTTCCACTTGATCAGACCGTATTCGCCATCGGCCCACACCATGAAAACCACATTCAATTTCAGCCGCACCGCGGTTTCCAGATCCTGCACGTTCATCATGAACCCCGCATCGCCGCAGATCGCCAGCACATTGCAATCCGGACGGGCGATCTTGGCCCCGATCCCACCGGGCAAAGCAAATCCCATGGAGCAGAACCCATTGGAGATCAGGCAGGTATTGGGTGCATCACACTGGTAATACCGGGAGATCCACATCTTGTGGGCGCCGACATCGGACAGCAGGATATCATTCGGCCCCATCGCTTCGCGGACATCCCAGAGAATTTTCTGCGGCTTCATCGGCATTGCCAGATCGTCTTTCTCCATCGCGAAATCATCCAGAATCCGCTGCCGCAGATCACCGACGCTGTTGATGTCCATCAGCGGCAGGCGACTGGCGTGGCCTTTTTCCAGCTCGATGTTGATCTGCCACAGCGCATCGGCCACATCGCCCACCACATCGACCGCCACGGTGTAATGCGTATCAATCTCCGCTGGCAGAAAATCGATATGCACGATCGCCTTGTCCTGATCGGAATTCCAGAAATGCGGACTGAACTCCACCAGGTCATAACCCACCGAGATGACCAGATCGGCCCGTTCAAACAAGGCATTGACGTGATCGCGGCTTTGCAGACCCATCGTAAACAGGCAATGCGGGTCGGAGCGCGGCACCGCCCCCTTGCCCATGAAGGTGTTCACGACAGGAATGCCGGTCTTGTGCGCCAGCCGCAGCAGCTGGTCTGCCGCCCGTTTACGCACCGCGCCGTTGCCGGCCAGGATCACCGGATGCTTGGCCTGGGTGATGAGTTCCACCGCCTGAGCCACGGCCTTGTGATCGGCCGCTGGGCGTCGGCTCTTGTATACATTCATCGGCCGCGAACAAACCTCTTCTTCGGCCAGGTCCTCGGGCAGTTCGATCACGCAAACACCCGGCTTTTCCGCCTCAGCAAGCTTGAAGGCCTTGCGCACCACCTCGGGGATCGTGTCCGGGTCATGAATGGACTGCGCCCATTTGGAAATCGGCCGGACCATCGATATCGCGTCCATGTTCTGATGCGATTCCTTGTGCAGGCGCTTGGTCGAGGCCTGCCCGACAATCGCGACCGTCGGTGCCCGATCCATATTCGCATCGGCCAGACCCGTGACCAGATTGGTCACGCCGGGCCCCAGCGTCGCCAGGCAGACTCCGGCGTGGCCGGTCAGCCGGCCGTACACATCGGCGATGAATGCAGCGGATTGCTCATGCCGCACCAGCACGAAATCGATGCTGCTGTCATTAAGGGAGATCATCACATCGGCGTTCTCTTCACCCGGGACGCCGAAAATATGTGTAACCCCTTCATGTTCAAGACAACGAACAAACAGATCCGAAGCCTTTTGCGTGGTCGGTTCGACCTGATCGGCCTGTGGTTGCAACTTGCTCATGTCCTATCTCCGCAGTTATTCAGCTTATTTTTTGAATCAAAGTTCGACCGAACGCATCACCATCATTTTCTGTATCTGCATGTCGTGCAGGGTGTGCGGAATGCCGCCAACGTTGTAGCCTGAATGCCGCAGCCCGGCAAATGGCATCCAGTCGACGCGAAACGCCGTGTGATCGTTGACCATGACGGCCGACGCATTCAAGCGTTTGTAGCAGCGCAGCGCGGTATCGATCTCGCGGGTGAATACCGCCGCCTGAAACGAGACCTCCAGCGAATTCGCCCTGGCGATGGCTTCGTCGAGATCACGACAGCCGTAGACACACACCACCGGCCCGAACACTTCGGCGCGGGAAACCTCGGCTTCGTCGCTGGGATTGAGCAACACCGTCGGCGCGTAGCAGGTGTCCGAAAGCCGCTGCCCACCGCCAACCAACTTGGCCCCGCCAGCAACCGCCGCTTCAACCCAGCTGTGCACCCGCTCCAGCTCGGCCGTCTCGATCAGGGGACCAACTTCGGTTTCGGCGCTCGTGGGGTCTCCTACTTTCAGCTTGGCCGCGGCATCCGCCAGCCGGGTGGCCAGTTCGCCAGCCACGGTGTCCTGAGCGAAGATTCGCTGAACCGACACGCAGACCTGACCGGCGTGATAGAAACCACCCTTGACCAGGGCCGGCACCGCGGTTTCGAAATCGGCATCCGCGGCAAAGATCACCGGCGCGACACCGCCGTGTTCCAGCGCGCAGCGGGTTCCAGGGGCGAGCTGGCTTTTCAGTGACCAGCCCACTTTGGCACTGCCGATAAAGCTGAAAAATGCCACCCTCGGGTCCGTCACCATGGCGGTGGAAATCGTGTTGTTCTGCGGAATAACCGGCATCGCCCAGGCTTCAGGAAGACCCGCCTCACGCAAGATCTGGATGAAGCGCAGACAGGACAAGGGGGTCGAGCGGGCGGGCTTTACAATCACCGGACAACCCGCCGCAATCGCCGGCGCCACCTGATGTGCGATCAGGTTCAGCGGATGATTGAATGCAGATACGGCGACTACCGGCCCAATGGGCTCAGCCGTGGTAAACGCCAGACGCTGACTGGAGGAGGCGGTCACGCCCATCGGAATGACTTCTCCGCCGTCGCTGCGCAAGGTCTCCACGCAGATTTTCAGACAATCGATGGCGCGGGCCACTTCCACTCGCGAATCGAGCAGCGGCTTGCCGCCTTCGCGAGCGGATTCCAGAGCAAGCTGTTCGGCATTGGCCTGCATGATCTGCCCTGCCCGCTCGAGGATTTCAATACGCTCCACGGTAGGCAATCGAGCCGCGTAATCAGCGTGCAAACGCGCCGCATGGGCCAGAGCCTGGCTCACCGCCGCTTCATTGGCTACCGCGACTTCGGCGATTTTGCTGCGATCAAACGGTGCTTCTACCGCCAATCGCTCACCGGTATCAATGGCATCCGGCACCATCAGCGAATAGTCGGATCTAAACAATGAAGCCATCGATTTCCCCGTCACCAGCGCGAACGGCCAGCCTAGGCTTATCGACGAAACGAATCAAGTCGGGAATCGAGGCCCTGCTGACGGAAAGCTTTCAGCTTGCGGCAGCCACTGATTTCCAGCCGGCCCCAGACCACAAGGCCATGTGAATTGGCAACGCCCACCCCTGCATCTTCACTGCTGACGCCCCTTGAGCGTTTCCAGCGCGGCCCTGCTGCCTAGTCTAAATATTACTGCTCGGCTCGCCGCGTTGGACCAGTACCGGGCATGGTGCCTTGCGAATAACCCGGTCGGTGGTACTGCCGACCAGCAGGTGATCCAGCATCGACAGGCCGGTCATGCCCAGCACCATCAGATCGGCGTCATGTTCGCGGGCCATCGCGACCAGTTGCTGATCCGCAACACCGACCGCCACCACGGCTTCGGCCTTGACCGGGAGTTGGGCCTCGCGGATCAGATCATTCAGCACGCCTCGGGCTCGCTTGCGGGCAGCTTCAGCAAATTCATCGGTGTAGTAAGGCGGCAAAGGCCGCGTTTCAACCACGTGCACGACAACCAGCCGGGCCTGATGCAGCCGGGCCGCCTCCGCAGCCTGGCGCAGCGCCAGAACCGACACATCGGAGAAATCCACGGCGGCAAGCAGGCACTGATAACCTTCCGGATTGAGCGCATGTTCAGGACCGATCGTAAGAACCGGCATCGGGGCGCGGCGCACCACTTCAGCCACAACACTGCCCAGAACCAGACGCGCCAGACCTTTTCGCGCATGCGTACCCATCACGATCAGATCGATGCCCTGCTGTTCCGCATAGCGCAGGATCGCCGGCGCCGCGGTGACATCCCGTTCCACGGCATGGATCACGCCAGTACCCAGGCTGTCGACATATTTGCTCATCTGCGCCGCAGCGTTCTGGGCCAAAGCATCCTCGACTTCCCGCACATTGGGGATGCCCGCCCAACCGTACTGATCGCCATGCAGCACTTGCACATGCAGGACATGCAATTCAGCGCCGGTCGCGGCGGCGAGCGCGGCGGCATGCTCACGTGCCCGATCACAGGAGGGCGCGAACTCGGTGGCGAGCAGGATTTTGGCGATGGATTTCATGTGCAATGCCTCCATTGATTCAATTGACCGTACCCTGGCATACCCTGCCGCTGTACGGCTTTGTCCCAATCATACTGAACTGCTCGCCGCCTCGTACCATGACCTGGATCATAATGAACCGAAACGAGTTTCGGCGATCTGACTAAGCTGGCGGAGCAAGACGGAGAGGCATATGCGACACATCAGCCCCCTGGACGTGGCCTGGTTGTTCGTTGAATCGGACGAAACCCCCATGCACGTGGGCTGCCTGCAAATCTTCAGTCCACCGGCAGAGGCCAGCGAGAACTTCGTCGAGGAAATGGTCGATGGCCTGAGCTTGAGCCGGCAATTTGCGCCGCCGTTTTCCCTGCGCATGCGCTCGCGTCGACTGGCCTTGCCGCAGTGGGAGGAAACCAGCGATCTGGATCTCGAATACCACCTGCAACGCTGGGCCCTGCCCCCGCCTGGTGAGGCCACGGCGTTACATGAACTGGTCGCGCAGATTCATTCCCAGCCGCTGGACACGGCGCGACCGCTGTGGGAATTTCATTTCATCGAAGGCCTGACCCAGGGCCGATTCGCCCTGTTTGTCAAAGTACACCATTCACTGATGGACGGGATCGGTGGCATCCGCCTGTTGCAGAATCTGTTCTCTCACAGCGCCGCATCCGGCGCCCTGGTGCCGCCCTGGGCGCCCCGGGCCGAGGAACCGCGAACGCCAGGAACCGGTCTGGAGACCGTCGCTCCTCAGCACCCGATCGTCCGCCGTGCCCGGGCGCTGATGGCCCAGCTGGAGGCCTTGCCAAACGCAACTGAAAACCTGGCCAGCCTGGCCTGGAGTGCGATCAGGCCGCAGGGCAGCGACCTCAAAGCGCCCTATACCGCGCCACGCTGCGTCCTCAATGAACGCGTCTCCAGCCGCCGCCAGTTCACCACCTGCCGCCTTCCGCTGGCACAACTTCAGGCCCTGGCACGACGCACCGACTCGACGGTTAACGATGTCTTTCTCGCAGTATGCTCCGGCGCCCTGCGCCGTTATCTACTCGAGCGTGGTGAGCTGCCGCAACAGGCGCTGATTGCCGGCCTTCCCGTCTCGGTTCGACCCGAGGGTGACACTCAGGTGGGGACCGCCATCAGCTTCGTGGTCGCCGATCTGGCCACGCATCACGCCGATCCCAGGCAGCGCCTGGAGGCCATTCACGCCTCGACCCAGGCCGCCAAACAGCATCTGTCGAGCCTGAGCCATGAAGCGCAGACCGAATACACCCTGCTGTTGATGGCGCCTTTCATGTTCGAACTGATGAGCGGTCTCGCCGGTCGCCTGCGCCCGGCGTTCAACCTGATCATCTCCAATGTACCGGGCCCCAGGGACGCTTTGTATTTTCACGGCGCGCAGCTTGAATCGCTGACACCCAGTTCCATCGTGACCCACGGCCAGGCGCTGAACATCACCGCGGTGAGTTATTGCGGCAATCTGGACATCGGCTTCACCGCCTGCGCCGAGCGCGTTCCAGAACTTGAATCCCTGGCCATTTACACCAGGCAGGCCCTGGACGAACTGGAAGACGCATTCCCTAAATCTGCGGACTAAGGGCCGCCCGGCGACCGGGCCTTTTCACCGCCGGGATCAGCCTACCGTTCAATCTCGACCGCTCAAGCTCTGGCGAATCTTGGCATAACCTGCGCGCAGATCGCGCACCACGGCCCGGCCGCCCGTCCCAAGCTCGCTGGCCACCTCCTGAAGTTCGTCGCCCACCGCCGCAGCGCCGGATTCCACCCGCTCGCCAAGCAGCCGGGCATCGGCTTTGAGCTGCCCCAGCTTGCGCTCCAACTCTGACCACTGCGCTGCCAGTCGGTCCTGCACTTCACTGGACGCAAGATGCATCTGCACCCGCAGATCATCCCGTTCCGTCTTCAAGGCTTCGATTAACTGGCGTGTGGCCTCGGATAATTCGGACATATGCTGTCTTCCCAGGTGAGTATGCGCTTCCACCCTAAACGCTCGGCCCAAAACATCCCTTGACGCAGGTCAATGTGAAGCGCCAGCGCAACCCTGCCCACGCTAGGACTTGCGCTTGTCGCAGATATACAGCGCCTTGGAGTTGGTGCCGCTGATCGGGCGCTGTTCGGTGAGAAACAGCTTGGTCGCTGTCACCAGTTCGCCCAGCTTGCCGTAGCCGTAGTTGCGTGGATCGAATTCGGGCGCCTGTTTGGCGATCTTGCTACCGACCGAGGCCAGATGAGCCCAGCCGTCATCGTCCGAGGTCGCCGCCACCGCCTCACGCAGCAAGCTGACCAGCTTTGCATCCTGCTTGAGTTCGCCGGTGGACTTGCGGGCCATGGGCTCATTTTCATCGATTTTGGCCCGCAGCACTTCGGTGAAGATGAACTTGTCGCAAGCGGAAACAAACGCCCCCGGGGTCTTGTTCTCACCGAAGCCATAGACCAGCAGACCCGACTCCCGGATGCGCGACGCCAGCTTGGTGAAATCGCTGTCGCTGGACACGATGCAGAAACCATCGAAGTTATCCGTGTAGAGCAAGTCCATCGCGTCAATGATCATCGCGCTGTCGGTGGCGTTTTTGCCCTTGGTGTAGGCAAATTGCTGCATCGGCTGGATCGAATGCAGCAACAGCACCTCTTTCCAGCCTTTCAGGCTCGGCGCCGTCCAGTCACCATAAATCCGCTTGACGCTGGCCACCCCGTAATTGGCGATCTCGGTCAGCAGACCATCCACAATACTGGGCTGAGCATTATCCGCATCAATCAGCACCGCTAGTTTGGCGGTATTTTCCATCGGGTATCGCCTGTTCAGAGCCAATCTCTTCAGTATGCCACCGCGAGGCGCGCCGAGCCTGACTGTTCCGGCTCACGCATTGATCCAGGTTCAGCTACCGGACCGGCCGCTCGCGGTAAGATCATTGCATGCACGCCAGCATGCACAACAGCGATGGGCCTGAAATAGCTTTCCGAACCCAGGGGCTCACCAAGGTGTACGGGATGGGCGAGTCCCAGGTTCACGCCCTGCGCGGAGTGGATCTGGAACTGCCCAAAGGAGAAATGGTCGTGCTGCTGGGTCCGTCTGGCAGTGGCAAGTCGACCTTGCTGAACATTCTGGGCGGGCTGGATTCGCCGTCCGCCGGCCGGGTCTTTTTCGACCAGCAGGAGCTGACCCGCTTTGACGATCAGCATCTGACCGCCTACCGCCGCACCCATGTGGGCTTCGTGTTCCAGTTCTACAACCTGATTCCCAGCCTGACGGCGCGCGAGAATGTGACCCTGGTCACCGACATTGCGCGGGACCCCATGGATGCCGAACAGGCCCTGGAACTGGTCGGTCTGCGCGCGCGCATGGATCATTTTCCGGCGCAACTGTCCGGCGGCGAGCAGCAGCGCGTCGCGATCGCCCGCGCCATTGCCAAACAACCGACGGTCATGTTGTGTGACGAACCTACCGGCGCGCTGGACAGTCAAACCGGCATCGTCGTGCTGCAGGCGATCGCCACAGCCAACCAGCGCCTGGACACGACCACCTTGGTGATCACGCACAACGCCGCCATTGCGAAGATGGCGGACCGGGTGTGGCTGATGGGCGATGGCATGATCCTGGAGACGCGCCGTAATGCCCATCCCGTCGATCCCGCGCAACTGAGCTGGTAGTGCTGCGGCGACCGACCTTGTCCTCCACCGCTTTCGACTGGCTCGGTTCGCTGGATCGCAAGCTGGTGCGCGATCTGTGGCACATCAAAGGCCAGGCGCTGGCCATTGCCGTGGTCATTGGCTGTGGCGTCGGCATGTATGTCATGTCCAAGGGGATGCTGATCTCGCTCGACGAGACCCGTCATGCCTACTACGAACGCTACCGTTTCGCCGATGTGATGGCCTCGGTGAAGCGTGCGCCCAACCGCGTAATCGATACGATCGGCGCCCTGCCCGGGGTCCGTTTGGCCCAGTCCCGAATTCGTATCGGCGCGCTGCTGGATGTGGCCGGAACGGAAGCCCCCATCAGCGGCCTCGTCCTGTCCCTGCCGGCGCTGCCAGAACCGCAGATCAATGATCTGGTGTTGCGCTCCGGACGCTATTTTGACGCCCAACGCCCGGAAGAAATCCTGGTGCTGGAAGCCTTCGCCCAGGCACATGATCTGAAGCCCGGCGATCATTTGCATGCCCTTCTCAACGGCACCCGGCGCCGCCTGACGATCACCGGCCTGGTCCTGTCTCCGGAGTTCGTCTACGCGATCGCTCCGGGGGAAATCGTGCCGGATGCCAAGCGTTTCGGTGTGCTGTGGATGAACCGGGCGGCATTGGGCCATGCCTTTGACCTGGAAGGCGCCTTCAACGAAGTCCTGGTTCTGAGTTCTCCCCATAGCCATGAATCTGTCCTGATCGAAACCCTGGACAAGCTGCTCAAGCCCCACGGGGGCAGCGGCGCCTACGGTCGTGACCAGCAAATTTCCGATCAATTCCTGGCCAATGAAATTGATCAGCTCAATACCATGGGACGGCTGTTGCCGCCGATCTTTCTTCTGGTTGCCGCATTCCTGCTCCATGTCGTGATCACCCGTTTGATCGAAACCGAACGCGAGCAGATCGGCCTGTTGAAAGCCTACGGCTACAGCGACACCCAGGTCGCCTGGCACTACGGGAAGATGGTGGGCTGCATCACGCTGAGCGGCTGCGCCCTGGGCATCCTCCTGGGTATCTGGCTGGGTCGCGGGCTGGCCGACATCTACCTGGACTATTTCAAATTCCCGTTCCTGCTGTTCCGTGCTCCGGGCCACGTATTCCTGATTGCCGTGGGCTTCAGCATGGCCAGCGCCACCCTGGGCACCTTCTCCGTCGTGCGCCGTGTCATGCGCCTGCGCCCGGCGGTCGCGATGATGCCTCCCGCGCCACCGGACTACAGTCGCTCCGCGCGCTGGATCGAGAGCCTGTCGCCTTGGGTCGATCAACCGTCCCGGATGATCCTGCGGCACCTCTACCGCTGGCCCGGGCGCTCGGCCATGACCGCCCTGGGGATCAGCATGTCCATGGGCCTGCTGATCGGGGCCAGTTTTTCGCTGGATGCGATGCTGCACATGGTGGATGTCAGCTTCAATGTCATCGACCGCCAGGACGTCACCTTGAATTTTGTCGAAGAGCGCCCTGCACGGGCACTGCACGATGTCCGCCATGCGCCCGGAGTCCTGGAGGCAGAAGGATTCCGGGTCGCGCCGGCGGTCCTGCGGCACGGCACGCACACCCGGCGCCAGGCCATCATCGGCATGGGCGCCACGCCGCAACTCAGCCGACTCGTCGATGTGCACTACCAGCCCGTGCCACTGCCCGACGCCGGAATCGTACTGTCTGACAAACTGGCCGAGTTGCTCGATGTCCGGATCGGCGACCCGCTCCAGGTGTCGTTCACCACCGGCCGCCGACCGGAACTCGAAATCCCGGTTACGGCCATCGTCAAGACCTACCTGGGCACCTCGGCCTACATGCGTCTGGACAGGCTGAATCGAATTCTGCTTGACGACGCTGTGATCTCCGGCGCCAACCTGCTGATCGACGACGCGGCCACCCACGCGCTGTACCGGCACTTGAAGAGCATGCCGCTGGTCGCCGGTGTGGGATTGCAGGAACAGGCGCAGCGGGCTTTTCATGCCACGCTGCAGGAAAGTCTCGGGACCTTCGTGTTCTTCAACACCCTGTTTGCCGGCCTGATCGCCGTCGGCGTGGTGTACAACAGCGCCCGCATCTCGCTGTCGGAGCGTGGTCGCGAACTGGCCAGTCTCCGGGTGCTGGGACTGACGCGCGCGGAAGTCTCCTACATCCTGCTCGGCGAACTGGTCCTGCTGACGCTGCTGGCGCTTCCCGTTGGCGCCGCACTGGGCTATCTCCTGGCCCTGGCCATGGTGCTGTCCTTCAACACCGAGCTGTTTCGGATTCCTTTGATCATTGCCCCCTCCACCTACGCTTACGCTGCCCTGGTCGTGGTCCTGGCCGCCCTGGGATCAGGCATGCTGGTGCGGCGCAGAATTGACCGCCTGGACCTGGTCGGGGTATTGAAGACTCGAGAATAATATGCAGCAACGTACGCTATTCAAACGTATGGTCACCTTGGGCTTGCTCGCCGGCCTGCTGGGATTCTTTGTCTACGCTTTTCTTCCCCAGCCGGTGCCGGTAGACCTGGCAGAGCTTGAGCGTGGCGAATTGCGCTTGACAGTACGGGACCAGGGTTACACACGGGTGCGCGACATCTTCGTCGTGGCCGCGCCGGTCAGCGGCAGGCTGTTACGCATTGAGAAGCTGCCCGGTGATCCGGTGGTGGAGGGTCAAACCCTGCTGGCCGAACTGCTGCCCAGTGATTCCGCGATACTGGATTCGCGCAGCCGCCAGCAGGCGCAGGCCGCGCTGCGCTCTGCCGAAGCTGCGCTGAGTTTGAGTCTGGCGCAGTACCGGCGGGCTCAGGCCGAGCTCAAATATGCCCAGGATGAACTGCGGCGAGCCCGTGAAATGGCCCGCAGCAACACCCTGTCCAGAGCTGATCTGGAGCGCGCGGAATTGAACTTGACCACGGCCCGCGCGGTCCTGGATAGCGCCGACGCGACGCGCCAGATCCGGGAAGCCGAACGGGAGAAGGCCCGCGCGCTGCTGGAGGCTCCCGGAACAGCCCAGACCGGGCAAAAGCCCGAGGTATTGCGCTTGCTGGCACCGATCAGCGGCCAGGTGTTGCGCCGCCTGCAAGAGAGCGAAAACGTGGTACAGGCCGGCACCCCCTTGCTCGAACTCGGCGATCCCGCGCAGATGGAAATTGTGGTCGACCTGCTTTCCCGCGATGCGGTACAGATCGAAACCGGCGCGCCGGTGCTGATCAGTGCCTGGGGAGGAGCGGATTTGCAGGGGCGGGTGCGACGGGTCGAACCGTCGGGTTTTACCAAGATTTCTGCCCTCGGGATTGAAGAACAGCGGGTGAATGCCATTATCGACATCATCGACCCCCGCGCCCGCTGGTCGAAACTGGGCCACGCCTACCGGGTGGATGTGGCGATCACCCTGTGGCAGGGCCAGGAGGTGCTTCAAGCACCTACCGGCGCCCTGTTCCGCCATGACGGCCAATGGGCCGTGTTTCGCCTGGCAGGCGAGCGGGCCCGGCTGACTCCGGTACGCATCGGCCACAGCAATGGCCAGCAGGCCGAAATTCTGCAAGGACTCAGCGACGGCGACCAGGTGATCCTGCACCCCAGCGAGCGCATCACGGACGACGTCGCCGTGCGCCGGCGAGCGCTGTGATGCCAATGATATTGACGCTCACCAGAGCCGCTGGCAGCCGACTTGATTCACGTCAAGGCATCGTCCTTGCGGTTGTTTCACTGTGGAATTCATGACGAATCCGCAGATTTGCCCCCGACGGGCTGGCAAGGACTGCCGCGCCATCAGGCCTGCGCTTGATCCAGGCCAGCCCCTTCTTTTATCCACCACGAGTAGTTTATGAATCAACCTCTGCAAATCGAGTTCCTGCATATGGAGCCCTCCGCCGCCCTGACCCAGCTGATCACCGAAAAAGCCGAAAAACTCGAGCGCCTTACCGAGCGGATGAGCAAATGCCATGTCACGATCGAAGCGCCACATCGCAATCACAACAAGGGTCAGCATTTCCAGGTCAATATTCAGCTCGCGGTCCCCGGCAAGCAGCTCACGGTCAGCCAGAATGGCAAGGCGCCCGCGCACGAAGATGCCTATGTCGCGGTCCGCGATGCGTTCACTTCCTTGCAACGGCAATTGAAAGCCTATAACGATCGGCAACAGGGGCATGTCAAACGCCATGCCACGGAACCCCCCGCTGCGCCGACCGAGGATACGGGGGCCGAGGAGTCAGATCAGACCGAGGTGTAGCTCCGACCGCAGGACGCGGTTGGTCAGCGGGTCCGCGCCAGGCCTCAAGGCGCGGACCCGTGGCCAGATCTCGCACCAGGCAGCGGATTGTGCGGTATCCGGCGCCTGGCCGCGTGATCTGGATCACACCCGCTTCACTTCGACGGTCATAGGCTTTTCATCACCCTTCGACCCAGATCGCCATGGCCTCCCAGTCCACTCATTCACATCCGCTGCGACTGATGACTTACAACATCCAGGTGGGCATCCGCACGCAGCGCTACAGCGACTATCTGCGCCATGGCTGGCGGCATGTGCTCCCCCCGGCCTCGCGTACCCAGCATCTGGAACCGATCGCACGCATTCTTCGCGATCACGATCTGGTTGCCATTCAGGAAGCCGATGCCGGCAGCTTTCGCACCCGTTCGATCAATCTGGTGCACTACCTGGCAGAGCGTGCGCAGTTCCCGTACTGGCATCTGCATGGCCACCGCTCTCTGGCGCCGCTGGCCCGTCATGGTATGGGCCTGCTCAGCCGGATACCGCTGCGTTCGGTCGAAGCCCATGCCCTACCGGGACGGATCTCCGGGCGGGCTGCGGTGATCTACCGATTCGGTCAGGGTAGCGGCATTCTGACCGTGGTCGTCACCCATCTGTCTCTGGGCCGCTCCGACCGTGGGCAGCAACTCAGCCATCTTGCCGATCTGGTCCAGTCAGACCCTCATGTCATCTTGATGGGCGACCTGAATTGTGAAGCACCGGAATTTCGCTCTCACCACTGGTTTCGCGAGCGCGGTTTCCTGGCCCCGGTCGACGATCTGCACAGCTACCCCAGTTGGCGCCCCCGGCGACAGCTCGATCATATCCTCGTCACTCCGGAATTCTCCATCCTGTCCGCTGGCGCCAAGTCCTTCCGCTGGTCCGATCACCTGCCGGTCACCATGGACGTGGAACTCCCGGCGGGCATCACCCTGGATCGCACTACATCAGAGGTGCAATCAGACGTGCCAACCAGGATTGCAGCCGCCGCCACCACGGCCTGGACAGCCAGTCTTCGAGAGTAATTTCCCGTGATTCTTCAAGATCAGCCAGGAAAGCGTCCTGGACCTGATCCGCGACGGCTTCATCCCGAAACAGGACATTGCATTCCGCATTGAAATTGAACGAACGAAAATCGAAATTGGTCGAGCCGATGACGGCTACCTTGCCATCAGCCACCAGAGTTTTGGCATGCAATACGGAACGCTGATATTCGAAAATGCGGATGCCGGCCCTGATGAATTCACGGTAATAACCCTGGGTGGCGGTGCGGATAATCGGAATGTCGCAGAATCCCGGCAGCAATAGCCGCACATCCACGCCCCGCCTGGCCGTGGCCTTCAGCATTCTGACCATGCGCCGCCCCGGAGCGAAATACGCATTGGTGATCCACAGATTGTTTCGCGCCGCCCCGATGGTCGCGGCATAGGCGGAAAAGACCTCGTTCTGGCCCCGTCCCGGTCGCGAATCCAGGACCAGGGCCTTGGCGCCGGTGTCCTGGCAGGGCGTCATGCCCTCGAAATGCAGCGGATCGCCGCCAGCCGCCATCCAGCTTTCACCGAAGATGATGGCCAGCTCCCAGACAATGCCGCCGCGCAGCGCCACATGGGTGTCACGCCAGGCCTGATCCCCCGGGCGGCCCTGATGATACTCATCGCCAATATTCATTCCGCCGGTGAAGCCCAGCTCCCGATCCACGATGAGCAATTTGCGATGATCAAGCACCGGCAGCAGGCTGATCGGAGCGTACAGCGGGCGCCGAAACAGTCGAAATCGGCTGCCGCTGCGTTTCATCAGGTTCCAGAAATCCCGGTGCGTCCTGGACGAACCGAAGGCGTCGGCCAGGACCTTGACCTCCACGCCGCGAAACACCGCAGCCTTGAGCGCCGCCAGAAACGCCTGGCCGGTCTGATCGTCGTGCAGCACATAGGCCTCGACCAGGACCTCGCGACGGGCCGAGCGAATCGCCTCCAGCATCGCCTTGAAAGCCTCCACGCCGTTAAACAACGGGGTCGCCTGGGTATCGCTGTGGAAAGGCGATTGATCGATGCGCCGAATCAGGGGTTCGTAAGCCGCATCGCTCAGACCCTGCGCGAAAGCCTGCGCCTGGGCAAAGACTTTTTCGGGGTAGAGCTCACGCGGCAGACGCCGGTTCTGACCCGGTCGCAATACCGGCCGCCAGAATGGCTTACGCCGTGCGGTCAGTTGGGCCGACTGAGTACTCGGATATTCAGCAGCGGCCTCGGTCCCTATCCCGGTGGCTGGCTTCGTCTCATGGTTCATCGGCATCACCTGAAATCCCCACTACTGTAAGCGGCCAGGCTCAACCGTGCTTGACCTGCATCACCCGTAACCATGCCGGCTGTTCTAGACTGTGTCATTCAACACCTGGAGCACGCCCGTCATGAGCAAAATCGGCCCATCCAGCCGCGAATTGCTGGACACCCTCAAGACCGAACGCGATGAACTGCGGGTCAAGTTGCATCTGGCCTCGATGGACCTTGATGATCGACTCCACGCCGATTGGCAAAGCCTCGAAAAGCGCTGGGCCCAGCTGAAGGCTGACGCCCATCGTATCGCGGGCAAATCGGAGACACTGGACGAGGAACTCGAAGAATTCAGCGACGACTTCGGCACCGCCGGACGAGAGCTTGCGCATGAAATCCTGGCCGGCTATGCCCGCCTGCGTCGAGCCCTGAACGCCAGACGGAAACACGATTGAGTCCGCGCTGGGTTTGCCGGGAAGTCCGGAGTCAATGGGCCGGACTGCTCGACACGGTGTGCGCAAGACGCGAATCGACCTGCCCCAGATCATGGTCTGCCGGCACATCCGACCATTGCTCACCGATGGCCTGAAATTCGTCCAGATGCTCGATCAACAGATCCACCAGCGCGGGATCAAACCGACCTCCACGCTCGGATTTAATGAAGTCCAGCACCTCATCCAGCTCCCAGGGCTGCTTGTAGCAGCGCTTGCTCAACAGGGCGTCAAACACGTCGGCCAAAGCCACCAGTCGACCGAATATATGGATTGACTCCCCGGCCAGCGCATGGGGGTAGCCGCGTCCATCCCATTGTTCATGATGCTGCCCGGCAATCAGCGCGGCTGCCCGCAGGACGGGCATGTCACGCCCTTCGAACAGGTCTTCGCCAATGGCGGCATGACTGCGCATGATTGCCGATTCCGCATCATTGTGCGGACCGGGTTTGTGCAGGATGGCATCCGGTATCGCCACCTTGCCCGCGTCATGCAATGGCGCGGCTATTCTGAGCAATTCGATTTCTTCCTCCGACAAACCATGCAGCTTGCCCAGCAGTGCCGCGTAGGCCGCGACCCTGCGCACATGATTGCCCGTCTCCGCCGAGCGTTTTTCGATCGCTTCACTGAGCATCATGATCAGTTCGCCCTGGGTGGTCGAGAGCTGTTCATTCAGGTACAGATTGTCCAGAGCCAGGCCAACATTGCGACAGAACAATTCCACAATCCGGCTGTCGGCGGAATTCAGATTTGCCCCACGATCCAAATACAGCACGATCTCGCGATCCGAACTGCTGCGGAAGTAGTACAGGAAGTAGTCGTCGTCGAATACGGTTTCCTGCTTTCTCAAAGCGTCCGCAATCCGCCCGCTGAGCACTTCACCCAGCACATCAGACGCAGCCCCCAGAGCGGCCTCATACTGTCCGATCCCCGCCAGAACAACCGGCGGGTGATTGGCTTCCCGTGCCGCCGCAACCCCGGCGCCGCGGATCAGCACCGCGTCGCGAGTCAGGTGCAGCAGCGCGGCCAGTTGCTCCAGCACGCCCTGAGCAAAGCGCTGAATCGAGCGTTCCTCCATCAAGGTGGCCGAGGCTTCAATCACCTTTTCCAGACCTTGACGGTTGTGCTCCAGAGCCACCAGATCACGGTACGAACCCAGGGCGGTGAAAATGACCGTGAACAGCTTGGTCGCGGTCAGTTCGGTCTTTTCCTTGTAGTCGTTGATATCGTACTCGGCAATCACCACCCGCTCCGGCGCTTGCCCGGGTTGACCCGTGCGCAGGATGATGCGGACGAACTTGTTCTTCAGTTCCTCACGAATCTTGCGCACGGCCTCAAGGCCAGCGTGTTCGGTTTCCATGACCACGTCCATCAGCACGACCGCGATGTCATCATGCTGGCGCATCAGCTCCAATGATTCCGCACCGGTATAGGCATTGAGAAACTCCAGACGGCGACCGTCGAACTCCAGACCGCGCAGCGCCATCTCCGTCACCGAATGCACTTCATGCTCGTCATCAACGATCAGAATTTTCCATGAGTCCTGTGGCGAAGGCACATGGGTAGCCGGGGCTTCTTCCGCGAAAATCAGCGCATCATCGGTCATAGGGCAGGTCCACTGGGCAAGGCGGGTGACTCGGAAATCGGGTACTCGGCAAGCATGCAATTTCCATGCAGCAGCGCTGCACCCAGGTCAGCGCAGACCGGTCTGCGGGCAACCCTGCGCACTGCATTCAAATCTGAATGCTACTTGCCTCGATCCCGTTTCTTGGAGTGATTCCCATTGGTCTGCGCCAGAGCGCCGTGCAGGATTCCCCCAACCACCACCGGCTCCAGTTGAAACCCAGCCTTCTTCAGCAAGCCGGCGAGCTTCTTGCAATTCGTCTGACTCGCCGACTTGATCCCTGCGGGGAAGAGCAGCGCCGCAATCACGATCTGGTGGGCGGCCAGAGCAGCTCCGCTCAACCTGTCGCCCCCCGGCAGCTTGGCGCCCAGATGCTTGCCCCAGGACTTGAGGCCGCCGGCCGGGGTAATTACGGCCCGCAAGCGTCGCTCGCTCAGACTCATGCCCTGATGGTCAATCAGGGCCTTGAGTTCTACCGCTGACTCCGAGGCCTTGGGATCGATGCCGGCCTGCGCCAGCAGGGTCACGATGACCGCCTCGTGCGCACGCCGGGACGCGGTTGGTTTGGCATCCGCCGTGGCGGCTGCTTTCGCCCTGGTTTTGGGCGGTGCCTTGCCCTCTTTCCTGGTCGCTGGCTTCGCCGCGGTCTTGGCCTTGCTCTTCCTGGCCGCGGGTTTCTCGGGCTTGGCCGCTGCCTTGGGCTGAGGCGCTTGCAAGGCGCTGAGTTCATCCGGCAGGTCCCACTTGCACTCGATGGCCCAGGTCACGAACCCGGACAGAACCAGTCTGGAATCCAGCTGGGCGGATTCATCCTCGCCGAGCAGGAATGGCGGTTCATGCTGATGACCGAGCTTGACCAGGATAGACAGGCGTCGGCAGATTTCCTTCAACCAGGCTGGATCATCCGCTGTGCCCAGGGGCAGTGCACTGGTACACGCACGCATCACCAGAAAATGGTCTATGCCCAGTTCCCGGGGATCCACGTCCACGCTCAAGGCCAGACACTCCCATGCCCTCGCCTCTTGATCCTTGGTCCAACGGTCCCAGTCTGGCGTGCGCATGTCGGTGACCTTCGGCCTATGCTTTCGGCGGCCGTGACCGGGGCGTGCCGGCCTTGGGCTTGGCTTTGGTTTGCGCTGCCGTCTTGGACTTGGCCTTGGTTTGCGCTGCCGTCTTGGGCTTGGCTTTGGTTTTCGCCGCCGCTTTGGGCTTGGCTTCAGGCTTTGTGACCAGCGCCGCCGGCAGTGCCGGTGGCGGCGGCGCATCCCGGTCTATGGAGAATCGCCCCAA
>JBFJVB010000006.1:0-65603 GCA_041624435.1 Oceanococcus sp.
AGTTCCAGCTCCATCAAGATCAATCTGGATGCGGATCTGAGCAAGATTGATAACGGTGACAATATTCCCTTGCTGATTGCCAATTGCGCCGCCAGCACGGTGTTTCAGAGCACCGGATTCAGTCCTTTAAGCGGCACGCTGACACACAACACCGGCAACGAGCCCCCGGTGGGCAACGCCACCAAGGATCTGGGTGAAGCGTACACAGTGGGCGCCAAGATCATGCTGATGGAATCGGTCAGCTATTTCCTGCGTGAAAGCGCCGATGGGACCGGGCCGGCGCTGTTTCGCCAGGTTGATGACGGCGCGGCCGAGGAACTGGTCAAAGGCGTCGAGAGCCTGCAGTTCCAGTACGGCGTCGATACGGACGCCGACGACCGGCCAGACAACTATGTCAATGCGGATGCGGTGGCCGACTGGGCCACGGTGGTTGCCGTGCGGGTCGCGCTGCTGGCGGCCTCGCTGGATGGCGCCAGTGCCGAGGCCGATCCACGTACGTTTACCTTGCTTGACCGGGTCGTTGGCCCATTTTCGGATCGTCGCCTGCGTCAGGTACAGACTCAGACCATCGGTTTGCGCAACGCGCTGCCTTGAACAGGAGTGAGCTTGATGCCCATTCAATTGCAATCGTACAGACGCCAGCAGGGCGTCGCCCTGGTGTTCGGCATGGTGATGCTGGTGATCATGACCTTGATTGGCGTGGCCTCGATGCGCTCGTCGATGCTGGAAGAGCGCATGAGTGGCAATACCGAAGCCAGCATGGTTTCCCTGCAGGCGGCCGAAGCCACGCTGCGCGCGGCTGAATCCCTGCTGCAGGTGGCGGTGCTGCCGGTTTTTGCCGGTAACCTGGGCCTCTACCCGCAGCCCGCGCCAGGCGATCCGCCTCGCTGGAGCAGCATCGACTGGAGCGATCCCAATGCGTCGCAAACCTACACCGGCTTTACCGTGGCGCCGGGGAGCCTGTCCGGGCTCACCGCGCAGTTCATCATCGAAGAGCTGGAGCTGGGTATCGTCGCGAGCCTGTCGGAAGCGAAGAACAAAGGTCTGACCAAGAAATGCGAGGACACCTCGGTCGTCATCGATCCGGTGACACTCGAGGAAACCGTGGTCTGCAATACGGGGACGGTGGGCACGAGCAGCTTTTACCAGGTGACCTCGCGGGTGACCGGCACTGGCGGCAAGCCGGTGGTGATGTTGCAGACCACCTACCGCGCGGCGGAGCTTGATTCGCAACGTCACTCCTGGCGACGACTACGCTAAGCTTGCCGCTCAAGTGACATCATCGCCCTTACAGGACCTCCAGAAACACAATGCCATGAAGAATTCCGAGCACGGTTTTACGCTGATTGAAATCCTGACGGTTGTCGTCATTATTGGCATCATCCTCGGGATTGCCCTCCCCAATTACCAGCAGAGCGTGTACAAGGCCAAGCGCAACGATGCGCGAACCAGCCTGAGCACGCTGGCGCAGCGCCTGGAGCGCTGCCAGACCCAGTTCGGTCGCTACGATCACGCGGGTTGTGCGGTGACCTCGCCGGCGACGACCGAAGAGGGGCATTATTCGATCGTGACGACCCGCACCGCGACCACCTACGCATTGACTGCGACACCGGTGGGCGGTCAGCTGGGTGACAAGCAGTGCGCCAGCTTGACGCTCAATCACCTCGGCGTGCGCGCCGCCACCGGGACCAAGAAAGAGGCCTGCTGGTAAGCCGCCTGGCAAGCGGGGTGGGGTCAGCGCAGCGGGAAGCGTCTTAGCGTTGTGTAGTGCGGGGAGGCAGGCACCAGCGTGCTATTGATCAGTGCCCAGGACCGGACCGACCAGTCGATGGGCTGTAGCCGCGCCGGGGGCGAAGGCAGCTGTCCCCGCAGCAGGGACACGTGGGGCCGAAACGGCATTGGCGGCGCCGGCATGATTCCGCTGGCGGCCAGGCGCTGGGCCAGACGCGCCTGCAAGTCCAGCAAGGGCGCGGGTGGTTCGCGCATGCCGACCCAGCCAATCCGGTGTTTGAACTGACCGAACTGGTCGAGTCGCAAGTGGAACCGGGGGGCGTCGAAGTCCGCGGCCGCCGCGATAATCTGCCGCAGCGCCTGCGGAGTTTCGACCTGGCCAATAAAGCACAGGGTCAGGTGATACCGCCGTGCGTCGATGACACGCACAGGCGCCGCGCTCTGGCTTTGCCAGCGCAACGCAAGTTCACCGAGTTGGCGGCGGACCTGCGCATCCGGCCACAGGGCAAAAAACAGTCGGTACATCGAAGCCTGGGTATTGCCGCAAAGTCGCTTGAGTATGCCGCAGCGCCGGCTTGGCTGCCGCCCCGGTTCAGGCCGGGTTCAGCTCAGGCTGGGCCGTGGGACGGGCGAAGTGAAAGAATTTGGCCCAGACCGAACCGAACTGACGCACAAACGAGTCGGAATTGTACTGCTGGCCGTAACGCAAGCAGATTTCGCGCACCTGCGGGGCAATTTCGGGGTAGCGGTGGGCGGGCATATCCGGAAACAGATGATGTTCGATTTGATGGCTCAGATGGCCGCTGAGCAGCTGCATCAGCCTGCCGCAGCGGATGTTCGCCGAGCCGTTCATCTGCCGCGCGTACCAGTGACCTCGGCTTTCGTTACGGCATTCCTCGCGGCTGTAGATACGCACCCCGGCCGGGAAATGTCCACAGTGAATGATGCTGTAGGTCCACAGATTGCGCAGGCCATTGGCCAGCAGGTTGCCTAGCAGAACGGCGAGAAAACCGGGGCCGGCCAGCACGGGAAAGAACACATAGTCCTTGAACAGCTGAAAGCCTGCTTTGCGGCCGATGGGCTTGAGTTTGGCACGCAGTTCGGACCAGGGGCGGCGGCCCAGGACATAGCGCCCCAGCTTCAGATCCTGCAGCGCGACGCCCCATTGAAACAGCAGCGCGAACAGCACATTGTAAAGCGGTTGCAGGCGATGCAGCGGGTTCCATCGCTGTGCCCCGGTGATGCGGGTGATGTCGTAACCCAGATCGCCATCCAGACCCAGGATATTGGTATGGGTGTGGTGTTCGAAATTGTGCGTCTTGCGCCAGTTTGCGCTGGTGCCGACGATGTCCCACTCGTAGGTTTGCGAGTTCAGCCGCGGATCATTCATCCAGTCGTACTGACCGTGTATCACATTGTGTCCGATCTCCATGTTTTCCAGAATCTTGGCGATGCCCAGGGCCAGCGCGGCCAGTGGCCAGGTCAGCGGATTGAAGCCGAAGAACAGACCGATGCGGCCGGCCAGGGCAGTGTAGCGCTGGATGCGGATGATGCGGCGGATATGCCGGGCATCGCGCTCGCCCAGATCGGCGAGGACAGAATCCCTCAGGGCATCCAGTTCGGCGGCCAGAGCCTCCAGTTCGGCGGGGCTGAGTTCACGGCTGGCAGTGAGGTTTGACATGGTGGTTTGTTCAGTAAGGGGTGGGATGAAGCGGGTACGGAGCCTGGTCTAGTAATCCAGCACCAGCGCGGACTCGGCGGCCGAGATGCACAGCTGGATGTCTTCGTCGGGTTCGCGGGACACCTGGCCGGTGATCAGATTGCGGACCTGGCCGCTGCGCTTGCGACACTTGCAACTCTGGCAGATGCCCTGGCGGCAGCCATAGGGCGGAGATTCGCCCCCGGCTTCCAGGGCCACGAGCAGGGGCTGCTGGGCGCCGACCTGCAGATGGCGGCGGCGGCCGGCCAGTTCGACCGGATGGTGTGCGTCGGTGTGGCGGGTGGGCGGGTGCAGGGCCGGCACCTGGCCAAAATATTCGAACTGCAGGCGCGCATTGAGCTGGCGTTCGTCCCAATGCTGGCGGATCGCGGCCATGAAGCCGGCGGGGCCGCACAGCAGGGTATGACGCTGGGCGTAATCGGGCACGCGCACGGCAATCTGCGCTGGACTGAAACGCTCCGCAGACTGATCGCGGCTTGATTCCAGACACCAAAGCACCTGCAGATTCGGGTGCCGGGCCTGCAAGGACTCCAGTTCCCCGGCAAAGATCCGGTCTTCGGCGCTGCGCAGGTAATGCAACAGGACGATGGAGCCGGCGTGTTCGCTGGCCAGCAGCGCCCGCAACTGCGCCATCAGCGGGGTGATGCCGCTGCCGGCGGCCAGCATCAGCAGATCCCTGGGAGCCGGTTGGGGCAAGATGAAATCACCGTCTGGCGGAGCCACACGCAGCCGATCACCCGGACGCAGCTGATCATGCAGCCAGTTCGAGACCTTGCCGCCGGGCTCGCGCTTGACGGTGATGGTGAACGTGTCGCGGCGGCGCGCTTGCGGCCCGCTGGAAATGGAATACCGCCGCCGGTGGCTGATGCCATTGATTTCCACGGCAACGCCGACGTGTTGGCCGGCGATAAAGCCAGGCCAGCCCCAGCCCGGCACCAGTTCGATGGAAAGGGTGTCGTGGGTTTCGCGGTGAATGGCCCGGACCCGCGCCTGGGACTCGACCAGCGACCACATCGGGTTGAGTTCCTCCAGAAAGAAACTCAGCGCCGGGCCGTCGAGCCAGGGGTGGCGGAGCAGGCGCTGGGTCCAGGGGGTGGCGGTCGCCGCAGTATGGGCGGGTGAGGCAACAACAGTCATGGGCAATCGGCGCCGCGCCGGGCGCAGCTTCAGGCAGGAAAGCGCGCAGTCTGCCTGAACTCAGAACATTTGTAAATACACTTGTATAGACAGGTGTTCACTTATGTTCCGCGGTCCGGTGGCTGCCAGCCGCCGCAGCGCCGCTCCAGTTCCTGGGCCACGGCAATGGTGACGTGATCCTGGCCTGGCAGGCCAACCACCTGGACACCGACGGGCAAGCCCTTGGCGTTCAGGCCCAGCGGCACCTGGGTCGCGGGTAATTCGAGCACATTGATGATGCCGCAGTAGGTCCAATGAAAGGTATGCCGGTAGATCGGGGCGCGGTGGCGTGGTGCGGCGCAGCTGTAACTGGGATACAGCAGCACGCCCTGCGGCCCCATCAGTTCCAGCAACTGCTCCCGCAGGGCCTGGGCCCGGGCCTGCCAGCGGGCCTGATTCAGGGGCATTTTTTCGCTCAGGGCCAGGACCAGCGCGGGCAGGGTATGCGCGGAGCGTCCGGCCATGAGCTTGAGCAATTCCAGCGGCGTATTGATGGCTTGCCCCCTGCCGAGCTGGGCGGCGAAGGCCTCGGGTTCGGCGGCGCCCATCATTGCCGCCCAGATCTCGAACGATGCGCGCAGACTCTTGATCCGCGCGGGCTGGACTTCCGCCACCACGGGCCGCAGGGCCTCCACGGCGCGCTGCTGAGCCTGCTGCATATCCGGGCTGACCCGATGGCGACCGTTGCCGGCGATCGAAATCAGTTTCAGGCTGGAAAGTTCGACCTTGGCCGGATCACCCAGGCTGGTAGGGGCATCGCTCAAGATGCGCAGCAGCGGCATCAGGTCTTCGGCCCGGCGGGCCAGGGGACCGGTCACGCAATAGCGGTCGATCGCACCTTCGGGCAAGGGGATTTGCCCGGCATTGGGGACGATTCCCGGCGAGGGTTTGTGGCCAAAAACCCCATTGAAAAACGCCGGCATGCGGATCGAACCACCGACATCGGCGCCCAGGCCGAAGGGCGAGCCGCCAGCGCCGATGATCGCGCCTTCCCCGCCCGAGGAACCGCCGACGATATGGGCCGGGTTGTAGGGGTTATTGCTGCGTCCATACACCCGGTTATTGCTTTCCATCCACATGCACAGCTCGGAGCAATTGGTCACGCCCAGCACAATGGCGCCGGCGGCGCGCAGGCGGGCGACGCTGGGCGCATCCGTCGTGTTGATCAGCCCCTTCCGGGCCACCAGACCCGAGGTTTGCGGGGTGCCCTCCAGCTCGAAGTTTTCCTTGATCGTGCAAGGGACCCCGAGCAGCGGCGGCAGGGTCTGCCCCGGCGGCGCGCTGGCAATCCGCTGATCGGCCAGGCGGGCTTCCTGGCGCGCCAGCTCGAAGCGCTCGAAGACGACGGCGTTCAGACGGGGATTGACCTTCTGGATATGGTCGATATGGGCATCGACCACGGCGGCCGAACTGCATTGACCGTTGCGAATGGCCGCGGCCAACGCGGTGGCTGACTGATGTAGAAAATCGTGCATGAGCTGATCCCCAGATGCGCGTGTCCAAGTGGGCCTGTCGTTGCGATGCGGGCATCGACAGGCGGCAACTGGCCGTTGCGCGGTGCGACGTGGCGCGCCGGCCATGCCCAGTATAGGTCTGCGGTGGCGGCTCTGGCTCGTCACCCGTTGGTATGGGCGCGTTGCAGGCAAAATGAACAGGTGTTACTTTTGGCGGGTGCGGAGTGTTTTCGCCTGCCCGTGCGTGTGTGAATGATTCCTGGTGTGTACCTGAGGTTGCGTATGAAAAGCGTGTTGTCCCTGATAGCGCTGGTGCTGCTGAGCGCCTGTGATGGTGGCCGGCAGGGCCAGCCGGCCTCCGTCCCGAGCGTGTCCGACATCCAGGTCAGTGAGCGAGGGCAGGATTTTGCCTTGCTGGGCAGCAAGCGGGCGCGGCATGTGTGGAATGACTACTGTGCGGACAAGCCCGATGGCGCGCTCTTGCCGCCGGACCCACGCAGCCTGATTCAACCCGGCGTCAATGCGGGGCGGGCGGTTTATTTCAATGCCTATTGGGAAGACTGTCGGGTCAATCTGCCGGCGGAGAAGCAGCAGGCGGCGACCTGTGGCGAGTTTCGTGCGCGGCGTGACGCCGGATTCGAGTTTCTGCTCGACGGCCTGCCGACCAAACAGGGCGCGGTCAGTGCGCAAGAGTTCGAAAGCGCCTGGCAGCAATGGGGCTTCGCGGAGCGTCCGGACAATTTCGAAGCCTTGTATACCCTGCGCTACGGTCTGAATCCAGCGCCCTTTGCCAATCCCTATCCGCTGCCGGGTGAAGATCCCAATGCCACCGATGGCGGATCAGGACGCTTGCCGATGGGCTTGCGTCAGACCAAGGATGAGGCGGGACAATGGACCGGGAAAATCAGCAGCGCGGCCTGTTTCTACTGTCACGGCGGGCAGATCGGCGATCAGACCGCGGGTGAACCGGCCCTGCTGGGCGTGCGGAATATGGGGCTGGGTAACAGCAATTTCGATGTGCTGATGCAGGCCCGGGACAATTCGCCCTTTGCCAGTACCCCTGATCCCTTGAACTCCGTCACCGGCGCGCTGCCCAGCATGGACATCAACAGTCTGTTCAATATCGGCATCAAGCAGCGTGGTCAGAATAATGCGGTGGGCGCCTTCGAACTGCTGGTGACCTTGCTGGATTTCGATTCCCTGGGTTTCGCCCCCAATTTCGCCAAGACCATCACCCCCGGCCTGCCGGGCAGCGTGGCGGATTCCGCCCATCCTCTGGCTCACACCCAGGACACCCCGCCGTGGTGGAACATGGGGTCCCGGCCGCGCAAGTTCTTTGATGCGGGGGTTTCCAATGACAGCACCCGGATCATCATGGCGGCGGGGCCGGGCGAGTTCGATCAGTTGATGACGCCGAGCGGCAAGCCGTATCGGGACCGGATCTCGGAGTTCGATCAGAAGCTGGAAGCGTATTTCCTGTCGCTGGAATCGCCGGCCTATCCGCAGGCCATCGATGAAAACCTGGCCAGGCAGGGCGCGATCCTGTTTCACAGCAAGAATCTCTGGGCGGACCCGGCCAATGCGCAGCGCCCGGCTCCGGCTGGTGGCAACGGCTCCTGCGCCAGTTGCCACGGCGCGTATTCACCGTATTTCGTGAATGATCCGGATTTCCTGGAAGATCCGGTGCTGGAAGGCGTGGCGGGACACATCGTGCCCTTGGAGGTCATCGGTACCGACCGGGCGCGTTCGGACATGCTCACGACCAGCTTGCGCGAAGGCTGGGATGTGACCTACTGGGCCTATCCGGACGGCGTTGCAGGCTGGACCGCTCCCGAGGAGAAGGATCCGTTCAGCGAATTTATTGATGACATGATGCCTCTGGCGCTACGGCCGCAGGGCGTGTGCGGCTGGGAAAAATCGGTCATCGGCTACCAGGCGCCGCCGCTCTACGGGGTCTGGGCCACGGCGCCGTATCTGCACAATGGTTCGGTTCCGACGCTTCAGGCCCTGCTGGATTCAAGCCAGCGCCATGTTCTGTGGCAGCGCAAGCTGCAGTCCGATGGTCCGGTGACCGGCTTCGATCAGCGCCTGAATCAGGCCTATGATTTCGACGCGGTCGGCTGGCAACACACGGCCTTGCAGTGCACCGACGTGCCGGGCAGCGAAGTCCTGAATTGCAACCCGATCAACGAGGAAGGGCCTTCCGCCGGACAGCTGGCGCAGAATTTCCTCAATGGCACGGTCGCCTGGTCCGGCGTCCTGACCATCCAGGACCCCGCACCGGGTGGGTTCGACAAGCGTCTGGTTTACGACACCCGCATCCTGGGCAACGGCAATGCCGGGCATGAATTTACCGATGCGCTGACGGCGGCCGAACGCAAGGCGATCATCGAGTATCTCAAGACTTTGTAAGCGATCCCGGTTCGGCCTGGTGAGCAGGCCCGTCGGGGGTTGCTTCGGATCAGAACCGCTTGGTGAGTTTCAAGCGCAGTTCGCGCGGCACTTCGACGCGGGGTGTGCCGACCACGGGATCGACAAATTCCTGGTGGCCTGCATGCAGCAGGTTGCTGCCCAGCAGCTGCAGCTCCAGGCCGGAGGCGAAGCGATGGCTCAGGCTGAGATCCAGTTCGGTGTAGGCCTCGATTCCATGGCGTGGGACCGGGCCGACACGGCGCAGCAGGCTGCGGGCCGCCAGTCGCGGTGATACATCCCAGTCCAGGCTGAAGTTCACCCGGTGACGGGGGCTTTCCTTCGCCGCGTTGCCGGCGTTACGATCCTGGCTGCGGCTGGCATCCACATCGATGCGGATATAGGCGTAGCTCAGTTCCAGGGCGAGCGTGCTCCGGGGCTCGGAGCGCAGCACCAGTTCGCCGCCCCAGCTGCGCGCCCGGGCCCTGTTTTCCGGTCGCAGCGGCAGATAAAAGTCCGGTGGTGGATCGCTCGCCGGTTCCGGGTCTCCCGGCTCCAGCGTGCGCAGGCCGCGATAGCGGTTCAGAAAGACCGCGGCGTCCAGGCTCCACTGCGGACCGCTGCGATGCCGCCAGCCGAGTTCGTAGGCCGTGAGCTGTTCCGCGCGAAAGCCCTCATCGCCGCGAATCTGCAGTTGCAGCAGCTGATCGTTGTCCAGCGGAACCAGGTCGAAGTCGATCGTGACATCGTGTTCGGTGCGACTGGGCGAACGATGCGCCTGCGAGACGGCCAGCCAGGCCGAGGCTGACGGGCCGGTACTCCACAGCAGTCTGAGGTTGGGCTGAATTTCGGCGCCGCTGTACGCATTGTGTTCGAGTTTGGCTCCGGCGATCAGATCAAGCCCGGCCGGGTCCAGGTTTTGTTCAAGCTGCAGGTAAGCGGATTGCACCGCGTAGTGTCGCCGCTGCGGCGCAAACCGCAGGTAGCGGTCCGGCAGATCATCCCAGGTCAAGCGGTAGCCCAGACCCCAGCTCAGGCGCCGGGTATCGCCCAGGCGCAGATCGTGCTGAAAATCCACATCGATGGTGTCCACGCTCAGATCAAACAGCACGTCGCGTCGCTGGCTGTGATCATAGAACAGCCGCAGCTGCGTGTCGGACTCCGAATTCCAGGGACGCTCCCAGGCCGATTGCAGGCTGATCCCCGAATAGCTGACCCGGTCATTGACCAGGGCAGCGCCGGGCATGGGGCGCAATTGCGGCAGCAGGATGGTCTCGCGGGCCCGGCCGCTGTACGCATCGCTTTGCACGCTGTAGCGGTTCTGTCCGCGGCCGTGCCAGTCCAGCCTGAAACCGGCGTGCGCGGCACGCCAGGGGTCGTCATTGCTGCGCCCATCCGGGCGCTGCAGGGCCTTGCGTTCAAAGGCTTTGAGGTAGGCTCGCAGGTGCCGGTTCGGTCCCACGGCCTTGCCCAGGCGCAGGCCCACGCTGGTTTTTTCGTGGGTGCCGGTCCCGACACTGACCAGGCCGCCCCGGGCCGACTGCGGACTGCGGGTCACGATATTGATCACCCCGTTGATCGCATTGCTGCCCCACAGCGCCGCGCCCGGGCCGCGGACCACGACGATGCGCTCGATGTCTTCGATCAGGGTGTCCAGGGTGTCCCAGAACATCCCCACCTTGGCGGGGGAAAATACGCTGCGACCGTCCATCAGAATCAGCAGGCGGTTGGTGAACACCCCGCCGTTGAAACCGCGAATGCCGATGCCCCACTTGCCGGAACCGAAACGGGTGACCTCGACCCCGGGGACGAGCCGCAGCAGTTCCGGAATACTGCTGGCGCCAGAACGCCGAATCCGGGCCGAATCCAGTACATACACCGCCGATGGGGTGGCGAACAGCGGTCGGCTGACTCGCAGGGGCAGGCGCACATTCAGCGCCATCAGTTCTTCCAGGCTCAGCGCGGCCAGATCGGCATCGGCCCGCATCGCGCCCTGGGCTGTGAGGCTTGCGCCGAGCAGCAGCAGAGCGGACAGAAAGCCCGTCCGGCTCAGCCGCATGCGCTGGCCCACCGCTGTGTTTCCACGTCAATTCCAGGATTTAACTTGAGTTCACCCCGAGCATCGCCTGTGGCATGCGAAGAAAATGCAAATGGCGCCTGGTCGGCCGTGCTCAGGCGGGCGCGCCGCCGGTTCCCGTTCCCAGGTCAGCCTTTGAAAGTCGACAGGCCAAAGTCGCCAAAAGGCTCGTCGCGTTCGCGCACCGCCTGTTTGAAGCCGTGTTGCATGGCGGTTTGCTGGAACTCGTACCCTTCAGCCGTATGGCGGGTCATGCCATCAAACAGCGTGCCCAGCAGCTGGGTGCCGTGCAGGCCTTGCGCGCTCAGGGTCTGGTTCAACAGCAGTTTCATCATGATCAGCTGGTTGATGGGCATGCGGGCGATGCGCTCCAGCAGAATCTCGCAGCGCTCGTCCAGCTGGTCCGCCGGGGCGGATTCGATCGCCAGACCCCACTCTACGGCTTGCGCGCCGGACAGGCAGTCGCCGGTAAACAGCAGCCGTTTGGCCTTTTCCAGCCCAATTCGGTACACCCACATGGACGTGGTCGGCGCGCCCCAGACCCGGGCAGGCGGATAGCCGATCTTGGCGTCATCGGCGATGAGCAACAGATCGGAACACAGGGCCATATCGGTGCCGCCGGCGACACAGAAGCCGTGCACCTTGCAGACCACCGGTTTTTCCGAATGAAACAGCGACATGAAGCCTTTGACATTGCGGCTCATCATCGCGTAATCGACGGTTGGGTCCCAGCTCCGGCCAGGCTGGTGATTGCGCGCCTGCACCGCCGGATCCAGGGGAGAGCCGCTGGGGCAGGCCGGGTCTGAATTTTCCATCTGCATGCTCTGTGCACTGTCGACCAGGTCATAACCACCGCAAAAGCCGCTGCCATTGCCGCTCAGGGCGATGACATGCACGGTCGGGTCCAGGTTGGCCTGTTCCACGCAGGCACTGAGTTCGCGGGGCATATCCATGGTGATGCCGTTGCCGCGGGCCGGGCGGTTGAGGGTGATACGGGCGATGCGTCCGGTGGTGGCATAGGTCAGGGTATTGAAGTTTGGCATGGGCAGATTCCGGCCAGAGGGTAGGGCGCCAGGCGAGCCTCAGGCCGGCCTGGAAGTCGCACGGATATTACATGCACTTGTAACTATTGTGTATGAAGGTAATATCGGGGTCGTGAAACCCAAAGCCAAAAACCTGATTCTGGACCTGCTGCTGGCCAGCGATGGTGAACCTCTGGCGGCCCGGGATGCGATCCTGGCCTGTCGTCTGTTCGGTCTGACCGAAAACAACGCGCGGGTGACCCTGGCGCGTCTGGCGGCCGAAAGTCTGATCGAAGGGGCGGGACGAGGAAGTTATCGGCTGGGTAGCGAGGCTCTGGAACTGGCTGGCGAAGTCGCCACCTGGCGCAGTGCCGAGCAGCGCATCCGGCCCTGGACGGGGGCTTATGTCGCGGTTCATGCCGGCGCGCTGAGCCGCAGTGATCGCAGCGCCTTGAAGCGTCGACAGCGCGCCCTGGACCTGCTCGGATTCCGGGAGTTGCAGCGCGGCTTGTTCCTGCGCCCGGACAATATCGAACGCGATGTCGGCGCGGTGCGGGCGCGGTTGTGCAGCTTGGGGCTGGAGCCGCAGGCCAGCGTGTTCCTGAGCAGCGCATGGGCGGCGCCGCAGACGCAGGCCATCCACGCCTTGTGGGATGGGGTGGCCCTGAACGAGCGCTACCGACAGTTGCGCCAGCAGCTTGAAGATTGGCTGACGCGCAGCGCCGAGCTGGAGCCCGAGGAAGCCGCGCGGGAGAGTTTCATCCTGGGCGGCAAAGCCATCCGGCAGGTGGTATTCGATCCCTGGTTGCCGGCCCCGCTGGTGGATGAAACGGCGCGGCACGCGTTTCTGGATACGGTGCGGCGGTACGACGCCGCGGGTAGGGCGATCTGGCAACGGATTTTTCATCAGCACAATTTCGGCGCGGCGCAGCCTGACATCAGCGCTGCCGGCCTGCAGCACTGACGGAGGGGCATATGCAGCACGACGATCCGGGAACCGGGCGGAGTTCAATGGCGGGGCTGGTAAGTCCGGCACAGTTGCGGGAATTGACCGAAAAGTCCGATGGGCTGGCGTTTGGCGCGGTCGCCCTGAACTGGGCCGTGGTGGCCGGGTGTTTCGCCGCGCTGGCGCACTGGCCGACGCCGCTGGTCTTTGTACTGGTGGTGATTGTCCTGGGAGGACGGCAACTGGGTTTTGCGGTCCTGGCTCATGAAGCCGCGCACCGCACCCTGTTCAGGACCCGGCGCTTCAATGAGGGCCTGAGCGACTGGCTGTGCGCGCGCCCGGTCTGGACCGACGTGGCACGCTATCGCAAACATCATCTGGGGCATCACACCCGCACCGGCACCGCAGGGGATCCGGATCTCAGTCTGGTGACCCCGTTTCCGACCAGTCCGGGCTCCCTGGCGCGAAAACTGCTGCGCGATATTGTCGGGATCAGCGGGCTGCGGCGGATGGTGGGCCTGGTGCTGATGGACATCGGGGTGCTTGAATACAGCGTGGCCGCCGATCCGCAGCGCCGTCCGCGGGCCGGGCGTTCCAACTGGGAGTATGCGGCGGCGGGCCTGCGCAATATGAGCCCCATGCTGTGTTGCAACGGGCTGATCATCGCGGTGCTGGCCTGGTTTGACGCCGCCTGGGTGTACAGCGCCTGGATCGTCGCCTACCTCAGCCCTTTCAGCCTGTTCCTGCGCATCCGTTCGATTGCCGAACATGCCTGTACCCAGGAGTCGTCCAATCCGTTTCTCAATACTCGCACCACCCGGGCCAACTGGCTGGCCCGGCTCACCGTGGCGCCGTTTCATGTGAACTTCCACCTGGAGCATCATCTGCTGGCCGCGGTGCCGTTCTACCGTTTGCCGCGTCTGCATGCGCTGCTAAGGGAACAAGGCGCCGTCCAGGCGGCCGACGGTTACTGGGCGGTGATGCGGCTGGCCGGCGCCGGTCCTGCCCGCGACTCCTTGCCAGCCTAGAACAGAAAATCCAGCCGGCGGGTTTCGCCGTGCTGCATCACGAAAAAGCGTTGCGCATCGATGTTCGCAGCGCTGAGCGCCGCAGCCAGGCGGCGGGGTGGTTCGTCCGCGTCTTCGTCGGTGAGCCGGAAGGTGCCCCAGTGCATCCCGACCGCATAGCGGGTTTCAAGATCCTGAAAGATCTGTACCGCTTCCTGGGGATTCACATGCATGGCGCGCATGAACCAGCGGGGGGCATAGGCGCCGATCGGCAAGGCCGCCAGATCGAAAGGGCCCAGGCGTTTGCGGGTTTCTGCAAAGTCGGGGGAATAGCCGGTATCACCGGCGAAATAGAAGCTGAAGTCGGCATCTTTCATCACCCAGCCGGCCCAGAGGGTCCGGTGCCGATCGAGTCCGGTGCGCGCGCTGCTGTGTTGCACCGGCGTGGCGTGGAACTCGAAGCCTCGGTATTTCACCGATTCCCACCAGTCCAGTTCGGTGACGGCAGCAATGCCGATATTGGCGAACCAGGCTTTCAGGCCCAGGGGCACAAAGAAGCGGATGTGCGCGCCGTGATCGGCATACAGGCGGCGTACGCTGGCCAGATCCAGGTGGTCGTAATGGTTGTGCGAGATCAGCACCGCATCGATGCGGGGCAATTGTTCGAAGCTCAGGCCGGGGGCGACCAGTCGCCGGGGCTCGCCGAACGGCAGGGGCGAGGCGCGTTCGCTGAAATGCGGATCGAGCAGCACATTCAGCCCCTTGATCTGGAGCAGGAAGGTGTCGTGGCCGATCCAGGTCAGACTGGGCAGGGTTTGATTGGCCTGCAGCCACTGGGGATCGTTCTGTGCCAGCGGAAAATGCACCGCCTTGACCGGCAGGCGCAGGTGGGCATAACTGAATTTCAGCAGGCCGCGCAGGGTCTGGGGGGGATGCGGGCTGGTATTACGAAAGCCCCAGCGGGTGTGATGCGGTTTGAGACTGGACATGGCAGGTGACTCGGTCTGGAACACGAATACGGCGCCAGCGGCCCCGATCAGCAGCAGCACCGCCAGGCAGGCGAGTTTGCGGATGAACATCAGGCGCAGGCAGCGGACGGCAGGCTCTGGCGAGGCACTTGGCAGCGCTCCTCAATTGCGGTGGTGCTGAGCCTACGCGATACTCGACCGCTATCCAATCGGGTGTGACCATGAATTTTGACGAGTACCGTCTTCAGGATGGTTTGGGTCTGGCGGCCCTGGTGGCCAAGGGTGAGGTCAGCGCGGCCGAGTTGCTGGAACTGGCGATTGCCCGTGCCGAGGCGGTGAATCCGCAACTCAACGCGATTGTGACCTCGATGCATGATCTGGCGCGTGAACGCGCCGCCCAGGCCTTGTCCGGCCCATTCGCTGGCGTGCCCTTTCTGACCAAGGATCTGTACCAGGAATACGCCGGCGTCGCGACCAGCTATGGCAGCCGATCCTTGCAGCAGGCCAAGCACACGGCGGCGGCGCACGCCGAGATCACCCGCCGCTGGCTGGCCGCGGGCACGGTGATATTCGGCCGCACCAACACCCCCGAGTTCGGTGCCAAGGGCATCACCGAACCGCTGGCCTGGGGCGCCACGCGTAATCCCTGGAACCCGGATCATGTGCCCGGTGGTTCTTCCGGGGGCTCGGCCGCCGCGGTGGCCGCCGGCATCGTGCCCATGGCCGGGGCCAATGATGGCGGTGGTTCGATCCGCATCCCGGCGGGTCATTGCGGTTTGTTCGGCTTGAAGCCCGGCCGGGGACGGACGCCCTGGGGACCCGATTTCAACGAATTGCTGCAAGGGGCGGCGATCAACCATGTGCTCAGCCGTTCGGTGCGGGACAGCGCTGCGATGCTGGATGCGACCCAGGGGCCCGAAACCGGCAGTTTTTATGTGATCCAGCCGCCCGAGCGGCCCTATCTGGACGAGGTCGGGGCGGATCCGGGACGCCTGAAGATCGCCTTCAGCACGCGTTCGCCGGTAGGCACCGCGGTGGACCCGGAAGCTGTTTCGGCGGTGCATCAGACCGCACGACTGCTCGAGGAACTGGGCCATCAGGTGGAGGAAGGGGAGCCGGCGGTTGACGGTCTGCAGCTGGCTCGGGATTTCATCATGATGTGGTTTGGCAATGTGGCCACCACCGTGGATGCCATCAAGCGCCAGACCGGCTGCGGTAACGAGGGCTTCGAGGTGGATACGCTGATCATGGCGGAATTCGGCCGGACCGCCCGGGCCAATGAATATGTTGAATCGATGTTGCGCTGGAACGATTACAGTCGCCAGCTCAGCGAGTTTCATCAGCGCTACGATCTGTGGCTGTCGCCGACGATGGCCCGACCTCCGGCTCGCATCGGCCAGATTGCCACGCCGGCGTGGCAGCAGCAGGTGGCCCAGGTACTGATGAATCTGCGCCTGTCGAGGCTGATGCTCAAGTCCGGGATCGTCGAGCAGATGATTCAGGAAAATCTGCAGTGGGTGCCGTATACCCAGCTGGGGAATCTGACCGGCACCCCGGGGATGAGCGTGCCCTTGCACTGGACTCAGGACGGTCTGCCGCTGGGGGTGCAATTCCTGGCCCCACCCAACGGCGAGGCGATGTTGCTGCGGCTGGCCGCGCAGCTGGAACAGGCCCGCCCCTGGGCGGATAAGCAGGCACCGCTGTGACCGCGGAACGGAGGTAGCAACGACCATGGGATTACTGGTTGACGGACAGTGGCAGGATAAGTGGTACGACACGGCCAGGAGCGGCGGGCGCTATGAGCGCCAGGACAGTCAGTTTCTCGGCCAGCTCAGTGCTGATGGGTCGACCCCGTTTCCGGCGGAGGCCGGGCGCTATCATCTGTATGTCTCACTGGCCTGTCCCTGGGCGCATCGCACGCTGATTTTTCGCCAGCTCAAGGGTCTGGTCCCGATGGTGTCGTTGTCGGTAGTCAATCCCCTGATGGGGGCAGAGGGCTGGACATTCGAGCCTGCGCCCGGGGTGATTGCAGACGAGGTCAACGGCGCCCGGCGCCTGTACGAGATTTATCAGCGCGCCGACCCGAGCTACACCGGCCGGGTGACGGTGCCGGTGCTGTGGGATCGCCGCACCGGCACCATTGTCAACAATGAATCCGCGCAGATCATCCGGATCTTCAACAGCGCCTTCGATGATCTTGGCGCCGAGCCAGGGGATTATTATCCGCTGGAACTGCGGGGGCGAATCGATGAACTGAACGCCTGGATTTATGCCAGCGTCAACAATGGCGTGTACCGGGCTGGATTTGCCACCACCCAGCTGGCCTACGAGGAGGCGGTGACGGCGCTGTTCGCCAGCCTGGACCGGCTCGAACAGTTGCTGGGCGAGCATCGCTATCTGTGTGGTGGTTTGATCACCGAAGCAGACTGGCGACTGTTCACCACGCTGCTGCGCTTTGACCCGGTGTATGTGGGGCATTTCAAATGCAATCTGCGCCGGATTGCCGACTATGCGAATCTGAGCGGATATCTGCGCGATCTGTATCAGCAGCCGGGTATCGCCCAGACCGTGAATCTGGACCATATCAAGACCCATTACTACGCCAGCCATAACATGATCAATCCGACCGGGGTGATTCCGCTGGGGCCTGTTCTGGATTATGCCGCGCCGCATGACCGCGCCGCCCGCTTCGGCTGAGGTCCTGGCCCAGGCTGTGCTGGCGCCGCCACGTCGTGTGACGCTATCCTTGACCTCATTTCTTTGCCCTGGTGAATGGCTATGAGCCTGGTTGTCCGTGCGGTATCCAGCCTGATGCGCACGCTGCTGATCGGCGCCCTGGTGGTGGGACTGAGCGCTTGTGCCGGTTGGGGGCCGAGCCGGCCCGCGGCTGAGCCTTACCTGATTCATGTGGTGCTGGTCTGGCTCAAACAGCCGGGTAATCTTGAACATCGCCAGCAGATCATGGCGGCTTCCGAGTCCCTGCGCGAGATTCCCGGGGTGCTGGATTTACGGGTCGGGCAGGTGGTTCACAGCGATCGGCCGGTGGTTGAGGACAGCTACGACGTGGGCCTCGTTCTGCGTTTTGCCAATGCGCAAGACCTGCAACATTATCTGAGCCATCCCCTGCATGTGAATGCGGTCAAGCAGCAGTTCGTGCCGGTCATGCAGCGCTATCAGGTGATGGATTTTGTCAGCACGGGCGGCTCATGAGCCCTTGCGATCAGCGTCTGCGAATGGGTTCTGCGGCCTTGCGCACCGGGCTGTCACGGCTGCTCGTTTTGAGCCTTACCCTGGGCATGTGCGCCTGCGCCACGCTCAATGAAGCCGAGTGTCTGGCCGCCGACTGGCGCTTGATTGGCCTTGAGGATGGCAGCCAGGGGCTGCCACTGGCGCAACTGGGCGCCCACCGTAAGGCCTGCGCCAAACATGGGGTCACGCCTGATCTGGAATCTTACCAGCAAGGGCATCGACAGGGGGCCTTGGTGTTTTGTGGCAGTCCGGCCAATGGTTTTGCCAAGGGTCGGGCTGGCGCCACGGGCTACGAGACGTTTTGCCCGCAGGCCGTGGCCGGACAATTTCTCGCCGCGTATGCCCATGGTCGCCAGGTCTACCAGGCGGAACAGGTGCTGACGGATGCACGCCGCGCCTTGCAGGTCGTGCGCGAAGAGCTCGAACAGCTACATGAGCACAAGAATACGCATACCGCGGCGGTGGTCGCCGAAGACACCAGCCCGCAGGAACGTCGGCAATTGCTCGCAGAGCTGGAGGACCTGCAGTTCCGGGTTCTGGAATTGCAGGAGCTGCTCGCCGACCATGAACTCGCCGTGGCCCTGGCGCGGCAGGATCTGGAGCAGTTGCTGGTCGATGCGGCCTACTGAACGACGCCGCGGCATGTCGTCATGAGGTCCTACCGTTACTACGATTTTCTGCTGGCCGGCATGGTCGGCGTGCTGCTGTGTTCCAATCTGATCGGCCCCGGCAAGGTGGCCGAACTGTCGCTGCCCTGGTTCGGAGTGGTGGCCTTTGGTGCCGGCAATCTGTTCTTTCCGATCAGCTATATCTTTGGCGACGTCCTGACCGAGGTCTATGGCTATGCGCGCGCCAGGCGCGCGATCTGGGCGGGATTTGCGATGCTGGTTTTCGCCAGCGCCATGGCCTGGGTGGTGATTCATATTCCGGCCAGCCCGGATGAGCCCTACAACCAGATTCTGCAGCCGGCGCTGCAAACGGCCTTCGGTTCCACCTTTCGCATCGTCTGCGCCAGCATGCTGGCGTACTGGGTCGGCGACTTCATCAATTCCTATGTGCTGGCCAAGATGAAGGTCTGGACCGGTGGGCGGTTTCTGTGGATGCGGACCATTGGATCGACGATTGTCGGTCAGGGCGCCGATTCGCTGATCTTCTATCCGCTGGCGTTCTATGGCATCTGGAGCACGGATGCGTTGCTGGCGGTGACCGTGTTCAATTTCTGTTTCAAGGTCGCCGTGGAAGTGCTGTTTACCCCCTTGACCTATCTGGTGGTGAATCTGTTGAAGCGGGCGGAGGGGGTCGATACCCACGACGTCGATACCGATTTCACCCCGTTCTCGCTGCGGGATTCCGGACGTAATCTCGGCTAGTCGGCCTGGCCGGTTGCGACCCTGTCAGGCTTTCCGGGATGAACAAGCCGCAGGCGAATGCTGTCGCGGCCCGGAATCAGCCTGGATCGTCCTGATGGGCAAGCGCATCGAAAGCGTACAGGCGCGTAGCCAGCTTTTCGGGGCCCGCGACGCCACTGCGCATCAGCAGATTTCGCGCCGCAGCGCCCGCGCCGCGCAGATGGAAGATACGCGCGTTGCGGGCCGAGGCCTGCTGAATCCAGCGGGTACGCTGGATGCGTCGCCGCCAGTACCGCGGTAAGGCGCGCACCACGTCGGGTTCATTGTGCAGGGTGTCCGCCAGCACGGCGGCATCTTCGATCGCCATCGCGGCACCCTGGGCCAGGAAGGGCAGGGTTGGATGGCAGGCATCGCCAAGCAGGGTTGTGGTGTGGCGCTGCCAGCTGGGCAGCGGGGCGCGATCAAACAGGGCCCAGCGGAAACAGGCCTGACCGGCGGCCGCGGCGATGATGGACCGGATATCGCCATGGGCGTCGCTGAAATCGGCCGCAAGCGCCGCAAAATCGGCCTGCTCGGTCCAGGATTCAGTTTGCCAGTCCGCTTTTTCCACCACGCCCACGCAGTTGAGCAGACGTCCTCCCTGGACAAAGTAATGCACCAGATGCTTGCCGGGCCCAAGCCACAGGCTGGCATAGGGTGGTGGTCTGGCCGAGGCGAGTGCGGTGCTGGGGATCAGCAGCCGCCAGGCGGTCTGCCCGGTGTAACGCGGCCTCTGCGGACCGAACAAGCTGCGCCGAACCACCGAATGGATTCCGTCCGCGCCAATGATCAGATCACCCTGATGGGATTGGCCGTTGGCGCGCAGGCAGCCGGCATCCGGATCAACCTCAGTCACGGCCTGCCCCAGGTGCAGGCTGCAATGCGCAAAGCCGGCGACGGCCTGCGCCAGGACCTGTTGCAAGTCCGCGCGGTGCAGTTGCAGGTAGGGAGCGCCCCAGTCCGATTGCGCCTGAGCTCCCAGGGCCTGCTCGCTGAGGATCTGGCCGCTGCACCAGTCCCGCGCCTGCAAGGCCTGAGGCTGGAAGCCGACCGCACGTAAAGATTCCAGCAGGCCCCAGGTCTCGAGAATGCGGGTCGCGTTCGGCCCCAGTTGCAGACCGGCGCCCACCTCGTTGAGCGCCGCCGCCTGTTCGTAGATCCGCACCTGCCAGTCCTGCCGGGCCAGGGCAATGGCGGCAGCCAGGCCGCCAATGCCGCCGCCGACGATCAGGGCGGTGGGCATTGTCAGTTCAGCAGCAAATGGGCGAGGGCCAGACCGGCAAAGGCCAGCAGGGGCAGGGCGACCGCCAGCATGTGACGCCAGCGCACCATCTTGGCGCCGACGATCTTCGGGAGTTTCTGCTGCCAGCGCTCATCCAGACTGCGGTACTGGCGCACGAAGATCAGCCCGACGGTCAGATTCCAGGCCAGCACCAGCAGGGTGGTAGCACCCACATAGGCCATCCATTCACGGCTGTAGCCACCGGACAACGTGGTGAGCGCCAGGGATAAGGCTGCTGCCGTGGTCGTGCCCCACAGGCCAATCACGACGGCGGTGACATATTTCTGCACAATGTCCTCGGCGGCGGCATCCAGGCGCTGCAGCAGTTCATCGGTGCGTTCGTCGACCACTTCGTTCAGGGCTGCCCGCCCTTTGTCGACCAGTTGATCCGTGGCCTGCTCGATGGTCGCATCCTTGACCTCGATGGCCTGGTCTTTCAGCTTGCCGACGGTGGGGACGATCTGCGAAAGAATCCAGCCCAGTACCGCGACGTCATCCACATAGCCCAGTACCGGAATCAAATCGGTGACCGCATCCACCGGGCTGATGAAGTAGAGCAGGCCGGCAGTCAGGTAGAGCACGTGTTTGCCGCTGAGCTTGGCGCGCTGCTGCCAGAGTCCGGCGGCCTGGCCGCTCAGCTGTCTGATCCGACCCATGACTTCGGAGTCGCCTTTCAGATGGCTGATCTTGCGCTCAAGATCCTGGTCTACATGCGCCTGGGCGTCGGCCTGTTGGGCCTGTTCCAGATACTTGGCTTTGAACAGCTTGCGTGCGCGGTCGGAAATTTCACTGGCCATGCTGTGGGGCTGCCATTGAGCTGGGTAGAGAATAGTGATCAGGCATGCTGCATCAGACCAGGGGAAGTTGGCCCATTATGCCGTGTCTGAATAAATCCGCAGCGCCGAAATATGCGCCGAATCCCGGGCAAAGTCGAACAAGGCCAGGGCGCGCTGTCCGGCATAGTCCAGGCTCACGGTCACCTGACGCCCGCCGGCCAGCATCTTGCGCCAGCTCAAGCCGCTCAGTTGCTCGCGCAATGGTGCCAGGCCAATCGGTGAGCCGTTATGCTGCAGTTGGGCCTTGAGCGCCAGATGCAGGCTGGCGCGTATGTCATCGCCGTCGGCAAGGGCGCGCAGGAAATGCTCGGCTGTGCGTTTGGCATTGGCGCCAACGCCAGTGAAGGCTCTGGAGAAGCCCAGGGCTCCCGCCAGGCCCTGGTGGCTGAGCATATTGCGGCTGAGTTTGACCAGGGCGATCAGGCCGGTTGCCAGGCCGTCCTTGAACACCTGACCGCGCATCATCGGCAGGAGTTCCCAGTGGGCATACAGACGGTGAACTTTGGGTTGTCCAGCTTCGTTGACGATTTCGTAGCGGATGTACAGAGGCACATCCACCTGGAGCGCGGTGCCGCCCATCCGGGTTTCGATGACCAGGTCACGAACCACGGTCTGGCCGCTGACGATGTCATGATCGACCTTGAAGTGAATCTGGTTCGGGGCGATGAAGGTGTCATAGAAACGCTCCAGCGCGGCGCGACCCCGATGAGCTTGTGAGCCGACCGGGTCATGCACTTCGGCGTCCTGCGCGAACAGATTCAGCCACGCGCTCTTGTCATGTCTGGCCACCGCCTGCGGTGATGCCTTGGCGGTTTCCAATAAGCGGTCCTTAGAGAACATAGGGGAAAATCGCCTTGCGATCAGTCGGGTACTCCGGGAACTTCTCCTGATACCAGCGCTGGGTGGCGATGGCGCGCGGGATCAGATTGCCGGCTGAAATCAGCAGAATGACCACGCCGGGCAGCCCCCAGGTCATGATCGCAAAACCGCTCCAGGCGGTCAGCTCGCCCAGGTAGGTGGGGCTTGAAACCCAACGGTAGCCACCGCCGTAAGGAATCCGGTAATCCGGCTGCTCGCCGCTGGCCAGCTGTTTTGGATCGCGCAGATTACGCACCACGGCTTCGGAATGCAGAATCAGCGCAAAGCCGCTGTAGTACACCACCAGCCCAATCCAGAAGCGCGCATCGGACAGCCAGGCCTCGGTGAGGTGAGTGCCCAGGCCGGTGAACCAGGAGGCGTTCATGTAGGCGTGGATCGCGGTGACGAACATGCCGGAGAGCACGATCGTGATACTGAAAGTGCTTTTGCGATTCTTGGCGACGCGGATGGACAGCGGGAAAAACCAGCCGCGGTTGCCGTAATGGATCAGCCAGATGGCGGCCAGGATCATCGGCATGAGCTGACCGGCGTTGGGGCTGCGCAGATAAAACCACAGAAACACCACGGTGGCGGGAATCTCCATCAGCCACCAGCCAAACTTCGGGTTCAGGGTAATCCCCCATTTGTCATTGCCGAAACGCCCGTAGGGCGTTTGCGGTGACAGGATGCCGCCGATGATTGTCAGTCCTGCGAAGATGAAACCGATCAGCAGCACGGTGTCAAAAGTGGTGTTTCCGGTATGCCAGTCCATGTGGTTATTGTTCCAGTTGTAGCCGACTATTCACGCTATCAGACGAGAAATTCCGTTCGCGGACTTCCTGCGTTTAGGGTATGTCGCTGGGCCTGCCGCCATTCACAGCGGCCGTGGCTCCACGGGCCGGGGGCGTAAAGCCGATGGTTTGCGCCTGGCCGGGAAACATCGGCTCCGCATCGCGGACAAAAAAAAGCCCCGGCGAACCGGGGCTTGATCAGCTTAAGAGCTTACTGACGCAGCAGGTTGATTTCGACCCGGCGATTCTTGGCCCGGCCAAGTTCGGTGTCGTTGTTCGCTGCGGGACGCGCTTCGCCATAGGCACGCTTGCGAATCTGACTGCCGGCCACACCCTGGGAGGCCAGATAGTCGGCAACCGCCGAAGCGCGGCGTTCGGAAAGGCCCATGTTGTACTCTTCCGTGCCGGTGCTGTCCGCATGACCGTTGGCAATCGCAACCACGAAATTACGGTTGCCAAGATTGGCAGCGACGCGATCCAGTGCGCCCTTGGCGGCCGCATTCAGTTCCGAAGAATCGAAGGCGAAATAGATCACGACGGTTTCAGGAACCGGGCAACCGTTGACGTCGACCTTGGTTCCAGCCGGCGTATTCGGGCACTGGTCGATTCCGTCGGCAACACCGTCACCGTCACTGTCCATGACTTTAGGACTGGCGGGTGCTGCGGCTGGCGCCGGTGCGGGCTCAGCTTCGGCCTTGGGTTCCATCTTGACCGGGCAATCCTCCATCACGCTGGGGGCGGAGCCCAGCGGAACGGTCAGACCAATGCCCATCACGAATTCGGTGGGGCCATTGCCGCGACTCAGCGGGCGGGTGCCGTCCGAGTCCAGGTAGCGCCAGACCGCATCGGTGCGCAGCGCCGTGCCATGGTCGTTCAACTTCCAGGACAGGCCGCCACCCAGGCTGGCATTGGCATCGAAGTCGCCATCTTCATTGTAGGCGGACAAGCCAACACCCGCTTTCAGGAAGGGGCGGACGCTGCCCGTGCACTTCAGCGGATAGGCCAGGGCTTCAATGCCGAAGGAGAATTCACGCTGGCGCCGCACGCGGGGGCCAAACGCACCGAATTCATTGAACGCAACCGTACCTTCCATCGCGAACATCGGGGTCAGCTGTTTGCCCAACAGAACCCGGATGCCGTCGCGGCTGTCATTGACCTGACGGTCAGCGTTATCCGCGTCGATGTAATTCAACAGTACGCCGCCGTAAATCCGGTCGTCGAAAGACTCACCTCCGGCTTGCGAGGCACCACTAAACAATGCTGAGGCGGCTATCAAGCCGATGAGATATCTTTTCATTGCTACTCCAAGTTGAGGCTTATTCCGCACTTTCAGATGGACGAGTCTGCATCCTTGCGCGAAGTCTAGCAAAAAAACCAAGAAATCATGCAATAAAGTTGAAAACCCTGAAGTTTTTCACCTCCATTAATCCAGAACCTTCAACTCGACCCGACGGTTCATTTCCCTGCCCTCAGCAGAGTCATTGGCCACGACCGGCGCACTCGCGCCATAGCCCCGAGTCAGCAATACGCTTGAGCCGACGCCCTGTGCCTTGAGGTATTGCTTGACCGCTTCTGCGCGGCGTGTGGAGAGTTGCTGATTGCTTGCCGCTGAACCCTGCGAATCGGTATGCCCACCGATTTCTATCCGGAGCTGACTCGCGGCGCGCAGGGCCGCCGCGGCGTCGTTCAGGACGGCAATGGCTGTGGGGGTCAGTTCAGCGCTACCCGAAGCAAAGCTGACGCCCTTGAGGATCACGCTGCCGACCACACAACCCGATGCATCGATACGCTGGCCCGCTGAAGGTATCCGGCAATCGCCTTTAAGCGCACAGCCGTCGGCCAGGACAGCCAGGCCAGCTGGTGTGGCTGGGCACTGATCCTGGGTGTTGCTCACGCCATCGTTGTCGTCGTCCGGAGGGCAGCCGTTCGGACCGACGAGCGCGCCGCTGGGTGTGTTGGGACAGGCATCTTTGCTGTTGGGTACGCCGTCTTTGTCGCTGTCCCTCTCGCAGCCCCGTACGTCGATGGCGGCGCCGGGCGGGGTGCCCGGACAGGCATCCATGTCGTCGGGAATCTGATCGCCATCCGAATCAATGGCAGGGACCACAATGCGTGCGCTGACCCGAGCAGGCTCTTCCGGCTCCTCTTGGCGGTTCGGGTCGGCTCCCAGGGGCAGGTAGAGGCCCAGGCCGAACACACCGTCGTGGTAGCTGCGGTCGGTGCCGGCACCGAACAGGCTGTCGTATTCGCCGGCTTCCGATTCGGCGTACTTGTCCAGCCGGTAGCGTGCTTCGACGCGCAAGGCCGGACCGGTACCGACCCAGGGCCAGTTACCCAGGCCCAGCATATAGCCCAGACCGATATCGAACTGGTCGGAATCCGCCTTGCCCGCCGCATCGGGTGATTCGGCAGTGCCTTTGCTGATGCCCAGAATCAAATACAGGGGAAAGGTATCGCGAGACTGGAACAGCAGCGCCGTCACGCCGTAGGACAGCAGTTCTCCGGCGGCGCCGCCGGCATCGGCGGCACTGGGCTCGGCAAAGCTGCCGTGCAGTTCCAGATTGGCGCCGCGACCGAAGATCTTGCCGAAGGCCAGGTGGTAGCCGATCTCGTCGTCGAAGCTGCGGGTGCTGTCGTAAAGACTGTAGGTGGCCATCGGTGACAGGTAAAAGCGCCGGTCGGCTTTGCTGCCAAAGTCGTCCTGAGCCCAAGCGGTGGTGGCTCCGGCCAGCATCCCGGCCGCGGTCCCCAATGTAAGCGCGAGCTTCTTCATCAATGCGTTCTCCCCTGAACTGCAGTCGGCTCACGTGCTCCCCGATGGAACGCAAGCCTTCGTTAATTAACGTGTGTCGCGTACTATAGCCCCGTGCCGCGCCGTGGAAAACAGCTTTTTCCCTCTTTGTGCCGCGGAGCAACCCTTTTTGTTTCGATAAGGCGCACTGCGAAGTGCGAAATCTGGCGTGGAAGTAAACCAAATTCGGGAGACCATTACGGCCCTGCAGCGGCGTGTAGACGCGCTGCGGGGCTATCTTTGACTATGCTGCCTTGCTGGACAGGCTGGAAGAGGTGCGGGCAGAGCAGCAGAGTCCGGACCTGTGGAGTGACCCGGAGCGGGCGCAGGCCCTAGGGCGAGAGGAAGCGCGCCTGGCGGAGCAGGTGCTGCCGCTGCGCGATTCCAAGCTGCGCCTGGAGGAAATTGCCGAATTGCTGGAACTTGCTCAGGAAGAGCAGGACCAGGAACTGCTGGCCGAGGTGGAAAAAGACCTGGCCAGCGTTGTCCAGGTGATCGAAAAGCTGGAGTTCCAGCGCATGTTCTCCGGGGAACATGATCCCAGCAACACCTATCTGGACATCCAGGCGGGCTCGGGCGGTACCGAGGCGCAGGACTGGGCGGAAATGCTGTTGCGCATGTATCTGCGCTGGGGCGAGGCCAAAGGCTTCAATCCGGAGCTGATCGAGTGCTCGCCGGGTGATGTGGCCGGCATCAAGAGTGCAACGGTGCATTTCAAGGGCGCTTATGCCTATGGCTGGCTGCGTACCGAAAGCGGCGTGCACCGACTGGTGCGCAAGTCGCCGTTTGATTCGGGGGCCAGGCGGCACACGTCGTTCGCGGCGGTTTTCGTTTCGCCCGAGATCGATGATGATTTTGAAATTGAAATCAATCCGGCGGATCTGCGCATTGATGTGTATCGCGCCTCTGGCGCCGGTGGTCAGCATGTCAACCGCACCGAGTCGGCGGTGCGCATTACCCATGAGCCCAGCGGCGTGGTGGTGCAATGCCAGAATGACCGCTCGCAGCACAAGAACAAGGCCACTGCAATGAAGCAGCTCAAGGCCAAGCTGTACGAACTGGAAATGAAGAAACGCTCGGCCGATCAGCAAGTCGTCGAGGACTCCAAGTCGGATATCGGCTGGGGCAGTCAGATTCGCTCTTACGTGCTCGACGCCTCCAGGATCAAAGATTTGCGTACCGGCATCGAAACCGGAAATACCCAGGCCGTTCTGGACGGCGCCCTGGATCCTTTTCTCGAGGCCAGCTTGAAACAGGGCCTGTAGACCAAAGACCGATTGATGGAAGACAACAAACTCATTGCGCAGCGGCGCGAAAAGCTCGCCGACCTGCGCGCTCAGGGCTTCAATTTTCCCAACGATTTCCGCCCGGATGCTCTGGCGGCGGAATTGCATAGGCAGTACGCGGAGCTGGGCGCCGAGGAATTGGAAGCGCGACAGATCCCGGTGCAGATGGCCGGGCGGATGATGCTCAAACGGGTGATGGGAAAGGCCAGCTTCTGCCAGATCCAGGACCGCAGTGGGCGGATTCAACTGTTCCTGCAACGCGACACTCTGGGGCAGGAGGCTTATCAGCTCTTCAAGTCTTACGATGTCGGGGACGTGCTGGGTGCACGCGGTCAGGTGTTTCGGACCAAGGCCGGTGAGCTGTCGGTGCGGGTGACCGAACTGGTGCTATTGACCAAGTCCTTGCGGCCGCTGCCGGAAAAATGGGCCGGCCTGACCGATACCGAGTCACGCTACCGGCAGCGTTATGTCGATCTGACGATGAATCCGGAGGTGCGCGAAACCTTTCGGGTGCGCAGCCGGATCATCAAAGGCCTGCGCGATTTTTTTGATGCCCGGGACTTTCTGGAAGTGGAAACGCCGATGCTGCAGGCGATTCCAGGCGGTGCCGCGGCGCGCCCCTTCGTCACCCATTACAACGCGCTGGATCGCGAATTCTTCCTGCGTATTGCGCCGGAGCTGTATCTGAAGCGTCTGGTGGTTGGCGGGTTCGAGCGGGTTTACGAGATCAACCGGAATTTCCGCAATGAGGGGGTGTCCACCCGGCACAATCCCGAATTCACCATGCTGGAGTTCTATCAGGCCTATGCGGACTACCATGAGCTGATGGATCTGACGGAAACCCTGTTGCGTCAGCTCACCCAGGAGATCAAGGGCACGACCCAGATCCAGTATCAGGGCATCGCCCTGGATTTCGGCCAGCCCTTTGAACGCCTGACCATGGTCGAGGCGGTGCTGCGGCATAATCAGGCGCTGTCAGCGGCCGATTGCAGTGATCTTGGACGCTTGCAGGCCTATGCCGCTGAACTGAAGCTGAATGTCTCCGGCGCCGGCCTGGGTAAAGTTCTGACCGCGATTTTTGAGGAAACCGTTGAGGATCAGTTGATTCAGCCGACTTTCATCACCGGTTACCCGGCCGAGGTGTCGCCGCTGTCGCGTGCCAGCAATGACGATCCTTCGGTCACCGATCGGTTCGAACTGATCATTGCCGGGCGTGAGATCGCGAACGGATTTTCCGAACTCAATGATGCCGAAGATCAGGCTGCGCGCTTCCAGGCTCAGGTGCAGGCCAAGGATGCGGGCGACGATGAAGCGATGTACTACGATGCAGACTTCGTTCGTGCTCTGGAATACGGCATGCCACCCACCGCAGGGGAAGGGATCGGGGTTGATCGCCTGGCCATGTTGCTGACCGACGCCGCCTCGATTCGCGATGTGCTGTTGTTCCCGCAGCTGCGCCCCGAAGCGTGATCCGCGTCTAGCTGTGTCTCACCCGTTCGACCACCTGGACGATCCGGTGGCCGACCGCGCTGACTTCGCGTAACAGCACCGTATCTTGCAGGGCTTCGGGCGGCGGGTCGATCAGGCAGGCCAGCTGCTGGGGCGCGCGGCCGCGGTAATGCACCCGGGCGACGATTTCCTGGCCGACGAAGCAGCCTTTGTTGAAGTGCAGACCATCGAGCTGCTGCAAGCCCAGCGACTGGGGCAGGAACTGTTCCTGGGTCTGGGCGTCGATCTGCGGTTCCCCGGCCAGCAGGCGCAGGGCGGTGAAAGCGGCATCGGCCCGGTTGCTGGCGGGGGCGGCCGGGCTCGCCGAGATGACCAAACCGTGCTGCTCATCCAGCCGAAGTCTGGTGTGTTCCGCAGTGACGTCCACCAGCGCCGTGGCCTGGTCAGGCTGAATGTCGCCCTGAATGCGCAGCGCCACCGGATCCAGGCTGACCTTGGCGCGCAGTACGAACATGCGCATTCGCTGAACAAAGGCCGCGCTCTGATCTGCGCTCAGGGCCAAGCTGAAACCTTCGGGCGTCCGCCAGATACGCAACACGCACCAGACCCGGCCTTTGGGATTGCACCAGGCGGTCAGCCGATGGGCCGCCAAATCAAGACGGCGAAGATCCAGAGTGAGCTGACCCTGCAGGAATTCCTGCGCATCCGGTCCGCTGACCTGGATCAGTTGCAGCGGCAGGGGCGCGGTGCGTCCGCGTTCCTGATACAGCCGCTGCATCAAGGTTTCCTTGTCCATTTACCTGCCTTCATTGTGAGCATTGAGCACGCCATTCTGACCCATTTGATTGCCTATGCCAGGCCCGCTGGCTATCCTTTCTGGCTTAATGAAGAACCATAACTCAACAGCACCGCCAGATTCGCCGCCGGACCTGCCGTCCGGGGACGTCAAGAGTCTGGATGAAGTCTTGAAGAATAAGCGGCCCAAGGAGTTTGGTGGGCCGGCGGGACCGGAGCCCACCCGCTATGGGGATTGGGAACGTAAGGGACGCTGCATCGATTTCTGAGCAGTGCACGAAGAGCTACTAGGAGCAGCCAATGGCTATTGATACCGGCGGGCGGCCACTATCGCCGCATTTGCAGGTCTACAGGCCGCAGTTGACATCACTTCTGTCGATTACCCACCGGGCCACGGGCGTGGTGTTGTCGATCGGCACCCTCGGTCTGGTGTGCTGGTTGCTGGCGATAGCCGGTGGAGCCAGTGACTATCTGGCGGTACAGACATTTTACGCGTCGTGGTTCGGTAAATTGCTGCTGTTCGGCTGGAGTTACGCGCTGTTTTTCCATCTGTGCAATGGCATACGCCATCTGGTCTGGGATGTGGGCAAGGGGCTCGACATCGAGGATGTCTACAAGGGAGGCTGGATCATGTTGAGTGCATCTGCCGCCCTGACTGCGATCGTCTGGATCGCGGCGCTGATTTAAGAGGAGTCCTGCGATGAGTTTACGAAGCCCTCTGGGAACCGCGCGAGGATTGGGTGCGGCCAAAAGCGGCACGCACCACTGGTGGATGCAACGCTTGACCGCCATCGCGCTGGCGCCGTTGAGTATCTGGCTGGTTTACGGGCTGGTGGCTCACGCCGGCCAGGATCATGCCACGGTCAGCGCGTGGCTGGCGCAGCCGCTGACGGCGGTATCCATGATCCTGCTGCTGAGCGCGATGTTCTATCACTCCCAACTGGGCCTGCAGGTGGTTATCGAAGACTACGTGCATGGTGACGCCGCCAAGCTGGCGAGTCTGATCGTGATGAAGTTTGCCCATATTGCGGCCGTCGCAGCGGGTGTATTCGCGGTATTAAAAGTGGCTTTCGGCCAATAAATCCAAGGCCTAAGGAATCCAGATGAGTTCAAGTTATCCGATCACAGATCATGTCTACGACGTGATCGTCGTAGGCGCCGGTGGCGCAGGTCTGCGGGCTGTACGCGGCCTGTCCGAAGCCGGCCTGTCCACCGCGTGCATCACCAAGGTCTTCCCCACGCGCAGCCATACCGTGGCTGCCCAGGGCGGCGTGTCCGCGGCGCTGGGTAATATGGGCGAGGATGACTGGCGCTGGCATATGTATGACACGGTCAAGGGCTCCGACTGGCTGGGCGATCAGGACGCGATCGAGTACATGTGTCGTGAAGCGATTCCGTCGATTATCGAGCTTGAACATGACGGTGTGCCGTTCTCCCGCACCGAGGACGGCAAGATCTATCAGCGGCCGTTTGGCGGCATGACGACCCATTACGGTGAAGGTACGGCGCAGCGCACCTGCGCCGCAGCCGACCGTACCGGTCACGCGATGCTGCATGCGCTGTATCAGCAGGCGCTGAAACACAAAGCGGAATTTTTCATCGAGTACTTCGCCATCGACCTGCTGATGAGCGACGACGGTGAAGTGCTGGGGGTGCTGGCCTGGGATCTGGCGACCGGCGATCTGCATCGGTTCCGTGCCCAGAAAACCATTCTGGCAACCGGCGGCTACGGGCGTGCCTATTTCTCCTGCACCTCCGCACATACCTGCACCGGTGATGGCAACGGCATGGTGCTGCGGGCCGGATTGCCGGTCCAGGATATGGAATTCGTGCAATTCCATCCCACCGGCATCTACGGCGCCGGTTGCCTGATTACCGAAGGTGTTCGGGGCGAGGGCGGCATTCTGCGTAATTCCAAAGGTGAGCGTTTCATGGAGCGCTACGCCCCCAACGCCAAGGACCTGGCCTCACGCGATGTGGTTTCCCGCTCGATGTCGATGGAGATCCGGGAAGGTCGCGGCGTAGGGCCGGAAGCGGATCACATTTTCCTGCATCTGGAGCACCTGGGTCCTGAAGTCATCAATGAGCGCCTGCCCGGCATTGCCGAGTCGGCGGAAATATTTGCCGGCGTCGATGTCAGCAAGGAGCCGATTCCGGTCATTCCCACGGTCCATTACAACATGGGCGGGACCCCGGCCAATTTCAACGGGGATGTCGTGACCTTACGCGATGGTAATCCCGATGCGGTGGTGCCGGGCCTGATGGCGGTGGGCGAAAATGCCTGTGTATCCGTGCACGGTGCCAATCGTCTGGGTTCCAATTCTCTGCTGGACCTGGTGGTGTTCGGGCGGGCAGCCGCAAAACACTGTGTGGACACCCTGACGCGCGGTGCGGCCGTACGTGAAGTGCCCAAACAGGCCGAAGAAAAGATTCTGGCGCGCCTGGATGGTTTCCGGCACGCCAAGGGTGGGCAGTCAACGGCCGCCGTTCGCCTGGCCATGCAAAAGACCATGCAGGCGCACTGCGCGGTTTTCCGCACCGGGGAAGTGATCGCCGAGGGCGTCGACAAACTCAACGGAGTGATCGACAGCTTCCAGGACGTCGGGGTTTCCGATCGGTCGATGATCTGGAATACCGATCTGGTGGAAACGCTGGAACTGGACAATCTGCTCGGCCAGGCTCTGGTGACCATCAACTCGGCGCTGAATCGTGAGGAAAGTCGGGGCGCGCAGGCGCGTGAGGATTTCCCCGATCGCGATGATGCCAACTGGATGAAACACACGCTGGCCTGGCGCACCGGAGACAAAGAGGTCAAGATCGATTATCGCCCGGTGCATATGTACACGATGACGGACGAAGTTGAAGTCGTTCCGCCGAAAAAACGCGTCTATTAAGAGGACGGAAGCATGGCCAAATTTTCGCTGCCCAAGAATTCCAAGGTCAAGCAGGGCAAGCATTTCGCCGCGCCGGCAGGCGCCAGCAAAGTCCGCCGCTTCAAGATCTATCGCTATGATCCGGATTCGGGGGAGAACCCGCGCACGGACACCTACGATGTCGATGTCGGCAACTGCGGGCCGATGGTGCTGGATGCGCTGATCAAGATCAAAAACGAAATGGACCCCACGCTGACCTTCCGGCGCTCCTGCCGCGAGGGGATTTGCGGATCCTGCTCAATGAATATCGGCGACAAGGTGGGTGGGGTCAATACGCTGGCCTGCACCAAGGCCATCGCGGACTACGAGGGGGAAATTCGGATCTACCCCTTGCCGCACATGCCGGTGGTGAAGGATCTGGTGCCGGATCTGACGCATTTCTATGCGCAGTACGCGTCGATCGAACCGTGGATCAAGACCGATACCGCCAACCCCAGTCGCGAGCGCCTGCAGACCAAGGAAGAGCGAGCCAAGCTGGACGGTCTGTACGAGTGCATCCTGTGCGCCTGCTGCTCCACCTCCTGTCCCAGCTACTGGTGGAACGGTGACAAGTATCTGGGGCCGGCGATTCTGCTGCAGGCCTACCGCTGGCTGGCTGATTCGCGCGACGAAGCCAGCGGCGAGCGTCTGGACATGCTGGAAGATCCCTTCAAGCTGTACCGTTGCCATACCATCATGAACTGTACCAACACCTGTCCCAAGGGTCTGAATCCGGGTAAAGCCATTGCCGAGACCAAGAAGTTGATGCTCGAGCGGCAAATCTGATGCTCTGGCGGAATTCAACGCAGGAGCTGGCCGGGTGAGCGAACTGGCTCGGCTCAGGTGGCAATGCCGCCGCGGCATGCGCGAACTGGACGTGTTGTTCAAGCATTATCTGAGCGCGCATTATGCTCAGGCGGACGCCGTCGAACAGGCAGGCTTTCGTGAAGTGCTGAGCATGGATGATCCGGATCTGTACGCGATCTGTCTGCGGCGCAGCGAGCCGCCCGCGCACCTGCAGGCCATATTCGAGCGCTTGCGCGCCGAGCGTTGAGGCCCGCGGCTTAGTCCTGGGGACGCAGGATCGTCGGGCTGGAGTCCTTGAGCTGATCCGGATAATCCGGGTTGTAATGCAAGCCCCGGCTTTCCTTGCGGCTGATCGCCGAGCGGATGATCAACTCGGCAACGACAGCCAGATTGCGCAGTTCGATCAGGCTGGGCGAAATCCGGAAATTGCCATAGAACTCGTTGATCTCCTGTTGCAGCAGATCGATGCGCCGGGCCGCGCGTTGCAGGCGTTTGTTGGTCCGGACTATGCCGACATAGTTCCACATGAAGCGACGGATTTCCTGCCAGTTGTGCGCCACGACGATCTCCTCATCGGAGTCCGTGACCCGGCTCTCATCCCAGGACGGCAGGGGGGGCGTGCCAGAGGGCGGCGCGGCCTGGGCGATATGATCGGCCGCTGACTGGGCGAAGACCAGGCATTCCAGCAACGAGTTGCTGGCCATGCGGTTGGCGCCATGCAGGCCCGTGTAGGCGGTTTCGCCGACCGCATAGAGGCCCGCGAGATCAGTTGCACCATCCAGGTCGGTAACCACCCCACCGCAGGTGTAGTGGGCTGCGGGGACCACCGGCAGGGGTTCCTTGCTCATGTCCAGCCCCAGTTCCAGGCAGCGCGTATAGATGGTTGGAAAGGACTTGCGGACAAAGTCCGCCGGTTTGTGACTGATGTCCAGGAAGACATGCTCCAGGCCGAGACGCTTCATTTCATGATCGATGGCCCGGGCGACGATGTCGCGGGGCGCGAGTTCCGCGCGTTCATCGAAACGCGGCATGAAGCGCTGGCCATCGGGAAGTTTGAGAATGCCGCCTTCACCCCGCACGGCCTCCGAGATCAGGAATGAGTGCGCTTTGGGATGGTAGAGACAAGTGGGATGGAACTGCATGAATTCCATGTTGGCGATGCGGCAGCCGGCGCGCCACGCCATGGCAATGCCGTCACCGCTGGCTCCCTTGGGGTTGCTGGAATACAGGTAGGCCAGATTCGCGCCCCCGGTGGCCAGTACCACCGCCCTGCCGGGTAAGGACTCGATCCGGTTGCTGGACTTGTTCAGGGCGTAGGCGCCGATGCAGCGCCCGCCGGCGATAATCAGGTCGACGGCCACCCGGTTCGTCAAAATATGGATTCGCGGGTTGGCCTTGGCGAGTCCGACCAGGGTCGTTTCCACCGCCTTGCCGGTGGCATCGGCCGCGTGAATCACCCGGCGATGGCTATGGCCACCCTCCCGGGTCAGATGGAAATCGCCCTCGGCTTCGCGTCGGGTGAAGGGTACGCCCTGATCGACCAGCCAGCCGATGGCCTTCGGGCCGCGCTCCACGGTGAAGCGCACCGCTGCCTCCGCGCACAAGCCGGCGCCGGCGTTGAGTGTGTCCTGGACATGCGAGTCAATCGAGTCGCCGGCGGACAGCACGGCCGAGATTCCGCCCTGGGCATAAAACGTACTGCCTTCTTCGAGGGAACCTTTGGCGATTACCGTGCTCTCAATGTCAGCTTCAGCAAGACGTAGCGCGACCGTAAGGCCCGCTGCGCCACTTCCAATGATCAATACGCGGGAGTCATTCAGCATCATGTCAATCGGGGTTAATAGCCTGGCGGGTCACTTGGGGTTCTGGGATCTGTCCAGCACCGGCAAGTTGGTGGCCCGTCCAGAGAAAAAAGGTGAGCAGGATCGGCGCGCGAAAAGCGAAGGGGCTGGTACACTTGCGCGCGATGAACAATTAGCGGCCGAACGCCACGATCAGTGTGTGGCTCGACCTCAGTCGGGGAATATGACGGCCTTGGACGATATCCGCAATGGGCAGGCCGTGGAAAAAGTGACAGCTCGTATGTCGGACAAGGATATTGACCAGGCATTGGTTGAGCGCGCGCAAGAGGGTGATAGCCGCGCGTTCGACGCGTTGGTGATCAAATATCAGCAACGCGTGATCCAGCTGGTGTCGCGCCTGGTCAACGACGCCGATGCACCCGATGTGGCCCAGGAAGCGTTTATCAAGGCCTATCGCGCCTTGCCCAATTTTCGCGGCCAGAGTGCGTTTTATACCTGGCTGTACCGGATCGCGATCAATACCGCGAAGAATTATCTGGTGTCGCGCAAGCGCCGCCCCGCGGATCAGGATATCGATGTCCAGGATGCCGAACTGTATGGCCACACTGAGCATCTGAGCGATCGGGCGACGCCCGAGGCGGCGGTCCTGACCGAGGAGATTCGTCAGGTCGTGGCCGACACCATAGGCGGCTTGCCGGCGGATTTGCGCACGGCCATATCCCTGCGCGAGTTTGATGGCTTAAGCTACGAAGATATTGCGCTGGCGATGAACTGTCCGGTCGGGACCGTACGGTCGCGGATTTTTCGGGCTCGTGCGGCGGTTGACGAACAATTGAAACCTTTGCTGGAGCAGAGTTAGTCGATGAGCGAGATGCAAACTCAACAGGAACTGATCAGCGCGTTTCTCGACGAGGAAATGTCGCCGCAGCAGATTGATGAGCTGCTGGCGCAGCTGGATTGCGAGCAAGGCCGCGGGCTGGTTTGCCGGCAGGCGATGCTGGGCACGGTCCTGACCGGGCAGGCCAAAGTCTACCGGGACATCTCCGGAGCCGTGCGGGCCGCGATCCGGGAGGAGCCTCTACCCGGCGCGGGCAATACCGTGGTATCGATCTTTGCAGCGAAAGCTGCCGTGCGTTCGGTTGCACCGCGTTGGAAGGTTCCGGCGGCGGGTCTGGCCCTGGCGGCATCCATGGCGGTGGCGGCAATCGTGGTCGTCCAGCCCTCGTCTCACCGTGCTGAATCCGGCGCCTTGCTGGCTGCTCAGCAGGAGGCGCCGACCGCATCCGCCTCACTGGCCTTGCAGCCAGCGGCCGCCGTGGCCCAGGTGGAGGTTCCGGCCAGCGCGCCGGTAAAGCTTGCGGCTCGCGAACTGGTGATTGCGCCGCCTGAGCAGGCCCGGCCGATTATCGCGCAGTGGTCCAGCGCGGATGCGCAGCCGGTCAACCTGGACGGTGCGGCCACGATGCCGGTGAATGTCCAGGAACGCTTGAACAGTTATCTGATCAATCACGCCCGCTACGGCGGCGGATACGCGCTGTCAGGCTCGCTGGGTTACGCGCGGGTCGCCGCCAGCCCTCAACAGCGCATGGACGAGCCCAGGAAATAATGCTCAAATTCGTTGCTGCGGCGCTGATAGGCGGCGTGCCCGCAGTGGCTTTCGCGGACGCGCTGGAGTGGTTGCAGCGGATGAACGAGGCGGTGCGCGAGGCGACGTATCAGGGTACCGCGGTCTACCGTAACGGGGATCAGTTGGAAACCCTGCGGATTTATCATCGTTTCATCGAAGGCGAGGAAAACGAGCGCATGTTCTCGCTTTCCGGGCAGCCGCGCGAGATCCTGCGCCAGGCGGAGCAGGTCACCTGTATCATGCCGGATCAACGGGCGGTGCTGACGGATCCTCAAGGGCTCCGCGGATTGTTGCCCAAGCTGTCCCGGGCTGCTTTCGAACAGCTGCGCAGTCATTACGAGCTGATCGAAGTCGCGGCGCAGGGTCGCGTGGCCGGTCGCGCCTGCCGGCAAATCCAGGTGTTGGCCAAAGACATTTATCGCTACAACTATGCGGTGTGTCTCGATCAGCAACATGCCTTGCCGCTGGACATTCGTCTGGTCAGTGATCGCGGCGAGCTGCTGGAGCAGGTGCTGTTTACCCAGATCGAATTTCCGGAGCATTTGGCCAAGGAACATTTTGTCAGTGCGGTGGATACCGAGGGCTTCCGTCATATCAGCCAGCACAGGGTGGCGGCGGGTCAGGCGGATGATCAGGCCTTTACCTGGGAGCTGCTTGAAGTACCCGCCGGGTTCAGGCTGGCGACCCGGGAACGTCAGTATTGGCCGGGCATCGAAAGTCCGGTGACGCAACTGCTGTACACGGATGGGCTGGCCGCAGTTTCGATCTTCGCCACACCTGAGCAACTGCCTGAAGAAGCGCTGCAAGGTTTGACCAGCCTCGGAGGGGTAAACGCCTATGGCCGGATGACCGGCACATTCCATATCACCGTGGTGGGCGAAGTGCCGCAGGCAACGGTCAGATTTTTCGGCGATAATTTGCGTCAGGTTCCAAGCCAGCCCTTGCCGTGATTGAAAATCTTGCTGTGGTCGTTGAAAAGCATGGGGATTGCGTCCGCTTGTCGACCGCAAGTCCGACCGGCTGTGCGCGCTGTGATGCCGGAGAAGGTTGTGGGGGCGGGGTGTTCGGCAAATTGATCGCCAGTCGTCTGCGGGGTCTGGAGCTCAGGGATCCGCAATTGAATTTACAAACCGGCCAGTTCGTGATGCTGGGATTGGAGGAAGGGGTGTTCTTGCGAGCCACGATACTGACCTATTTTTTTCCGCTCCTGCTGCTGCTGATCGGTGCCGGATTGCTCCGCTCCCTGGGTGCCGCCGATGCCGGCGTGGCCCTGGCCGGTGTGACCGGCCTGATTCTGGGCATGAGCCTGGTGCCGTTGATTCGACGGCGCCTGGTTGACCCGAGCCTGGTGCCCACCGTGTTGCGTCGGGCCGGGCCGGCGGACCTCAAGGCTTGTGGCAATGTCTAGAGATCTGGTCGGACTCCTCCTTGGGTGCAGCATGCTGGTCAGCGCCTGCGGTGGTTCTGCCCAGTTGCCGGATTTTACCGAACTGGTTGAAGACACGGCCCCGGCGATCGTGAATATCAGCGGCGCCGTGCCGGTTGTCACCGCGGACAAGAAGCCGCGCGCACCCTGGTTTGAATGGTTTCGGGATTTCGCGGACCCCGATGAGCAGATCGAGCCCGGTGACACGCCGGAAGATTCTCCGGCTCGACGCTCTCTGGGTTCGGGTTTCATCGTGAGTCGTGATGGCGAGATTCTGACCAACGATCACCTGGTCGGAGACGCCAGCGAGATCATCGTCACGCTGGCGGATCAACGTGAGTTCAAGGCGAGGCTGATCGGGCGTGATCCGGCCAGTGACCTGGCTCTGCTCAAGATTGAGGCCAGCAAGCTGCCGACCTTGCGGTTCGGCAGTTCGGAAAAGCTCAAGGTCGGCGAATGGGTCCTGGCGATCGGTTCACCGTTTGGGTTTGAACAGACCGTCACCGCAGGGGTGGTCTCCGGTAAACGGCGCAGTTTGAGATCAGAGCAGTATGTGCCCTTCCTGCAAACCGATGTGGCGATCAATCCGGGCAATTCGGGTGGGCCGTTGTTCAATATGGATGGTCGGGTGGTCGGGATCAATTCGCAGATTTTCAGCCAGACCGGTGGTTACATGGGGCTGTCCTTTGCGATCCCCGCCGATACCGCGGTCAGCGTGATCCGGCAATTACGCGAATTTGGCGAGGTCAGGCGGGCCTGGCTGGGTGTGGTGATTCAGAAAGTCGATGCGGCGCTGGCCCGGAGTTTTGGTTTGCCGCATGCCAGCGGAGCCTTGATCAGTCATGTGGATGCGTCCGGGCCCGCGGCCGCGGCCGGCCTGCGATCCGGAGACGTGATTCTGGAGATCGACAAGGAGCCGGTGCCCAATTCGGGCGCGCTGCCACCCATGATCGGTCGGCATTCGCCCGGTGACCGGGTGAGATTAGGCCTGCTGCGTGATGGGAAATCACTGGAGGTTCGGGTTGAACTGGCGGCGTTGCCGGTGGAAAATCCGCGCGCTGCACACTGGACCGGGCTGTCGGTGGAGCCCTTGAGCGCCAAAGCGCGCAGTCAACTCAATCTGGACAGCGGTCTGCTGGTGCGCGGGGTTGAGGAAGGCAGTCCTGGCGCCGCCGCGGGCATCGGCTCGGGTGACATTCTGGTGAACTGGGCCGGCACCAGACTGCTTGAAGCCAAGGATCTGAATCAGGCGGCCGAGCGACTGCGGCGCGGTGAGTCAGCGGCCTTGCTGGTTCAGAGAAACAACCGCTCGCTGTACATCGCCTTGCAGCGCCCGCAGAGTTAGGCTTGAAGGGGCTGATTCTGTACAGCCGTCCTGGCTGTGGTCTGTGCGAAGACCTGGAAGAGGCCTTGCACGCCGAATTTGCCGGTCGGTTCCAGCTCGAGTGGCGCGACGTGGACCGCGATCAGGAGGCCCGCCGGCGCTATTCCCCAAGGATTCCGCTACTGCTCAGCACGCGGGGTGAGGAGCTGTGTGAGGGCAAGCTGGATGTTGTCCGCGTCGCAGCTTACCTCGGCGGGCCGCAAGGCCCTGTATAATCGCCGCCTTTTGGCCGATTGTTGCCGCTGAATGCAAAAGCAGATTCGAAATTTTTCCATCATCGCTCACATCGATCACGGCAAGTCCACCTTGGCGGACCGGTTCATTCAGCTGTGCGGCGGTCTGAGCGAACGGGAAATGAATGCACAGGTGCTCGACTCCATGGACATCGAGCGGGAGCGCGGCATCACGATCAAGGCCCAGGCCGTCCGCCTGCAGTATCAGGCGGATGACGGTGAGATCTACCAGCTCAATCTGATCGACACGCCCGGGCACGTGGATTTTTCCTACGAGGTTTCCCGTTCCCTGGCCGCCTGCGAAGGCGCGCTGCTGGTGGTTGACGCTTCCCAGGGTGTCGAGGCGCAGAGCGTGGCCAATTGCTACACCGCCATCGAGCAGGATCTCGAAGTGGTCCCGGTGCTGAACAAAATCGATTTGCCTGCGGCCGAGCCCGCCCGCGTCATCGCTCAGATCGAAGACGTCATCGGTGTGGATGCCCAGGAAGCGCTCAGTTGCAGCGCCAAGACCGGGCTGGGCGTGCGTGAGGTGCTGGAACAACTGGTTGCGCGGGTGCCACCGCCCAGCGGCGATCCGCAAGCCGCCTTGCAGGCCTTGATCATCGATTCCTGGTTTGATAATTATCTGGGCGTGGTGTCCCTGGTCCGCATCGTCCACGGCCGTCTGCCGGCCGGACAGAAGATTCGGGTCATGTCCACCGGGCAAAGCCACCAGGTTGACCACGTCGGTTACGGCACGCCCAAGCGGGTACTGTGCGAGGCCCTGGAGTGTGGCGAAGTCGGGATTGTCGTGGCCGGCATCAAGAATGTCGATGGCGCGCCGGTCGGGGATACGCTGACGGCGGCGGATCGGCCGGCCAGCAGTGCCTTGCCGGGCTTCAAGCAGGTCCAGCCACGGGTTTTCGCCGGCCTTTATCCGGTGGACTCCGACGATTTCGAAGATTTTCGCGAAGCCCTGCAGAAATTGCGTTTGAATGATTCCGCGCTGAACTATGAGCCGGAAACCTCAGGCGCCCTGGGCTTCGGGTTTCGTTGCGGGTTTCTGGGCATGCTGCACATGGAAATCGTGCAGGAGCGCCTGGAGCGGGAGTACCAGCTTAATCTGATCTCGACCGCGCCTACGGTGGTTTACCAGGCCGTGATTCGTGATGGCAGCGTGCTCGAAGTGGAGAACCCAGCCGAACTGCCCGATCCGGCCACGCTGGTCGAAATCCGCGAGCCGATTATTCTGGCGCGTATTCTGATGCCGCCGGATTGCATCGGTACCGTGATGCAACTGTGCATCGAAAAACGTGGGGTACAACGAAAACTGCAGTATCTGGGCTCGCAGGTTTCGATGGAATTCGAGCTGCCACTGGCGGAAATCGTGCTGAATTTCTTTGATCGCCTGAAATCGGTCAGTCGTGGTTTTGCATCCTTTGAGTATGAGTTCCTGAAGTTCGAAACCGCCGATCTGGTCAAGCTCGAAGTGATGATCAATCTGGAAAAAGTCGATGCGCTGGCGCACATCGTGCACCGCTCTGAAGCGGAGCGGAAAGGGCGGCAGCTAGCGGAATCGTTGCGCGAAATCATCCCCCGACAGATGTACGATGTGGCGATCCAGGCCGCTATCGGCTCGCGGGTCATCGCCCGAACCACGGTCAAGGCGTTGCGCAAGAACGTGACGGCCAAGTGCTATGGCGGTGACGCCACGCGCAAACGCAAATTGCTGGAAAAACAGAAAGCCGGCAAGAAGCGGATGAAACAGTTCGGCAAGGTGGAAATTCCACAAGATGCGTTCATGGCGGTATTGAGCCGCGATAAAAGGAATTGATAGTGCCCGCAGATGTACATTTTGACTTTGCTGCCGCCTTGCTGCTGGCCAGCCTCATCACCGGTGCCGTGTATGTGCTGGACATGGTCTACCTGGCCAAGGCGCGGGCCCTGAGCGCGGGTGCCCAGGCGGCTCCGGGCCGCCTGGTGGAGTTTTGCCGGTCGTTTTTTCCGGTGATCGCAATCGTGCTGGTGCTGCGTTCATTTCTGATTGAGCCGTTCCGGATTCCCTCGGGTTCGATGATTCCCACCTTGCATATCGGCGATTTCATCCTGGTGAACAAATTTGCCTACGGGGTGCGGATGCCGGTGTTCAATAATCTGCTGGTGCCGGTGGGCCGCCCCGCCCGCGGTGATGTCATGGTGTTTCGCTTTCCCGCCGACCCGAGCAAGGATTTCATCAAGCGGGTGATTGGGCTGGCGGGTGATCGTATTGTTTATGCCGATAAAACGCTGTATATCAATGACGTGGCAATGACTCAGGAAACCAGCGGTTACTACACCGCAGATGCAGCCGGTCGCTCGGTCATTGCCGAGGAGCGCATCGAAAATCTGGGAACGGTGGAGCACAAGATTCTGATCAACCCGAATCGCGCCCTGGATGACGGTGAGTTTGTTGTTCCACCGGGACACTATTTCGTCATGGGGGACAATCGCGACGGTTCGGACGACAGCCGTCGCTGGGGCTTCGTCCCGGAACGCAATCTCGTCGGCAAAGCCTTTTTTATCTGGATGAGTTGGGACAGTCAGAAGAATTGGCTGGCCTTGGATAGAATCGGCAATAAAATCAAGTGAGGGGATGGGAAATGAAATCGATCAATGGTCAGCGTGGTGGCTTTTATAACTTGATGTTCATTCTGGCTGTCCTGGGTAGCGGCGTGATGCTGACCCTGACCGTGTTGCCGATTTACCTGGATGAGGCCAAGACCACCAAAATCGTCTCCCAGGTCGCCTCGTCGCCCCAATACAGCCGTCTGACTTTGCCGCAGTTGCGCAGTACCTTGCAGAAACGCTGGGATGTCGATGACGTCAAGAATCTCAAGGTCAAAGAGGTCAAACAGACCAAGGTCAAGGGTGTGAAATCGCTGAGCTATAAATACGAAGTGCGGCGCAATCTGTTCGCGAACTGGGATCTGGTCATCAGCTTCGAAAAGAGTTTCCCGATGGCCTCCAGTGGTTGATTCGCGCAAACTGCAGGATTTTCCATTTCGTGATCCGGAGCTGCGAACGGCCGCTTTGACCCACCGCAGTGCGGGGAATCAGCATAACGAGCGCCTGGAGTTTCTCGGTGATTCGGTGCTGAATTTCGTGATCGCCGACGCCTTGTTCAAGGCGCTGCCTCAGGCCAATGAAGGGGAACTGACCCGATTGCGCGCCTATCTGGTTCGCGGTGAAACGCTCGCAGACATTGCCGTCGAGATGGAACTGGGCCGAGTGATCGAACTGGGTCCTGGTGAGCTCAAGAGCGGCGGCCATCATCGCGCATCGATTCAGGCCGATGCCCTGGAAGCCCTCCTGGGGGCGATCTACTGTGACGCCGGGTTTGCGGTGGTTCAGGAGCAGATCCGGGCTGTCTTCGCTTCCCGACTGGCCAATTTGCCCGATGCCGAGGAATTGAAAGATCCCAAGACCCGGCTGCAGGAATGGATGCAGGCTCGGGATGGTGAGCGGCCGGTGTATCAGGTTGTCGAGGAGGCCGGACCCCAGCATCGCAAGTCCTTCGTCGTGAGCTGTCGGGTTGCTGAGCAGGAGCAGCGTGGTCGAGGTGGCAGTCGGCGCCAGGCTGAACAACAGGCGGCCAGGCTCATGCTGGAGTTACTCCAAGGATGAAAAAGACCGGGACCATTGCCCTGGTAGGTCGGCCCAATGTGGGCAAATCGACTTTGATGAATGCCTTGCTGGGCGAGAATTTGTCCATCGTTTCGCCCAAGGCTCAGACCACCCGCCACCGGATCATTGGAGTGCTGAGCCAGGGGGATAACCAGTTCCTGTTCGTGGATACACCTGGACAGGCCGATATTCAGGGCAAAGCGCTGAATCGCTTGCTGGATCGCACCGCCATGGGCGCCATGGCGGACGTCGATATCGTGCTCTGGCTGGTCGATGCCGTACGCTGGACCGACGTGGACGAAGCGGTATTGAAGCGCCTGCTGCGGCAGCGCCCCAAGTGCCTGGGTGTGGTCTTGAACAAAATCGACCGCATGCGTGACAAGGCCGGACTGCTGCCGTTGATGGGACGATTGCAGCAACAGGTCGAGCCTGACTTCATCGTGCCCTTGTCAGCGCTCAAGAAAGCCAATCTCGACGTGCTCCGGGGCGAACTGGAAAAGTATCTGCCGGCGGGTGAGTGGACCTATGATCCGGATACCCTCACGCCTCATTCCGGTGAATTCCTGGTCGCCGAGCAGATTCGCCAACAGCTGTTTCTGCGCCTGAACCAGGAGCTGCCCTATGCGTGTACCGTTACGGTGGATCAGATGACCGAGGCGGTTGATCACTACGAAATCCACGCCACGATCTGGGTCAACCGGGCCTCGCACAAGGGCATTGTTATCGGGAAACAGGGCCAGGGTTTGAAGGCATTGGGACAGGCGGCGGGCAAGCGCTTGGAAGCCCTGTTCGACAAGCCCATGAATCTGAACCTTTGGGTGAAAGTCCGGGATGGTTGGGCCGATCATGAAGACGGGATCCAATCCTTTGGCTACGGCGCAACCGAATAGTGACCCGGCGGATTACCCAGGAGCCCGCCTGGGTCCTGCACCGTCGTGCCTACCGGGACAGCAGTCTGTTGCTGGAGGTGCTGACGCCGCGCTTCGGCCGCGTCAGCCTGGTGGCCCGCGGTGGCCGGCAGTCCAAGTCCGCTTCGGCCTTGCAGCCCCTGCGCCTGCTGCATATCGATTTCGTGCAGAAGGGCGAACTCGGCAGTCTGGGTAAATTCGAAGCGGTGGGACGGGTCATCGAGTTGCGTGACCTGGCCTTGTGGTCCGCATTCTATTTGAATGAGCTGGTGCTGCGCCTGGTGTCCCCGGGTGAGCAGCAGGCCGCGGGTATCTTCGAACGGTATGCCGATGCCTTGCGACGCCTGGCGGACGCCAGTCCGGCCCTGGTGTTGCGGCGTTTTGAGTACGATCTGCTGGCGCTATTGGGTTACGCGCTGGATTCCGGGGCTGATGCTGACGGCGCGCCGGTGGTGGCCGAGGGGAGGTACCGTTGGAGTGCGCAGCGCGGCCTGAGTCGCGGCGCCCAGGGCGTGTCCGGGAGCGTGGTGCTGGCCTTGCTTGACGGGGCGTTTGACGAGCGCATCGAGCCCGCGCAGGCACTGCTGGCGCCGATGCTCCAGAACCTGCTGGGCGGTCGACCTTTGCACACGGCAACGATGTTGCGTCAATTGCTGGATCTGCGCCGTGATCAGCAGCAGCGGCGTGCCACTCCGACTGCGTCTGACGCTGCGCAATGACTGACAACACAGTACACTGCGCAGCTTTTTGAGGCCGCACAATGAGCCAGCAGCAACCGCCCTTGCGTCTGGGTGTGAACATCGATCATGTCGCCACGCTTCGCCAGCAGCGGGGCACACGCTATCCCTCTCCGCTGGCCGCAGCGTTCGTTGCTCAGGCTGCCGGGGCGGACAGCATCACCGCACACTTGCGCGAAGATCGGCGGCATATTCAGGAACGGGATATCCGCGAATTACGTCAGGGCATGAGTATCCCCCTTAATCTGGAGCTCGCTCTGGAGGATGAGGTTCTGCGGATTGCGCAGGAGGTTCGGCCACAGGCCTGTTGCTTCGTGCCGGAGCGTCGCGACGAACTGACGACTGAAGGCGGGCTGGATGTGGTCGCACATCGGGCGCGGATTGAGCAGGCCTGCACGGTGCTGGCGGGCTTGGGTGTGCGTTGTTCCTTGTTCATCGAGGCTGAAGAAGCTCAGCTGGATGCGGCGCTGGAGGCGGGTGCCCAGGCGGTCGAACTGCATACCGGGCACTATGTCACCTTGACCGATCCGGCAGATCAGGCGGCTGCGGTGCAGCGCTTCGTGCGGATTGCCCAACGGGCGAGCGCCGCCGGTTTGGAAGTGCATGCGGGTCACGGTCTGCATATTGAAAATCTGACCCCGATCGCACGGATTCCCCAGATCGTTGAACTCAACATCGGCCATAGCATTGTCGCAGACGCGGTGATCATGGGAATGGCCGCCGCGGTGGCCAGAATGAAGGCCGTCATGATGCAGGCTCGCAGTCAGCCGGCGACACGTTCGGCAATTTAGCCGCGCTGCCAGGGTCGCACCCTGAACCCGTGCGTGCGCCGGCACAGCGGGCGCGAAGAGCGGCTGGGGTTAAGACGCCCGGGTCTGTGCGCTCAGGCGCGTCACGATGGCCTCAACTGCGGAGCTGACATTGGCCATGTCATCGCGAAGCCGCGGATGACGTGCGATGCTGTCAACTTCCTTGAGGCGTTTTTCCATCAGAAAGACATGCGTTTTGAGCGGGTCGAGATGAAAAAATGCCGCGGTGCCATGAAGTTGATGTGCCGCGGAGCGGGCCGATAACAGCTCGCCCTGGATGAAGGCCTGGTCCAGGTCACGCAGCTGTTTGGGCAGTTCCTCGAGCATCATTCTGGCGAGTTCCGGATCCTTGACCAATTGCGCCGCGGGGCTTGGTTTTTCCAATCTTGCTGAGTGCGCGGGGCGCTGCAACCAGGGATGGAGACAGCGCAGTAATTGATGTTCATCAAAGGGTTTGGTCAGGATGGCATTAAATCCGTTGTCCTGCCATGCGCGCTCTTCCTCCGGACTGACATAGGCGGACATGCCGATCATCACTGTTGCGCCGGCTGGATCGGCTTCGCGGATGGCCAGTGAAGCCTGTTCTCCATCCATCTTCGGCATGTGCAGATCGAGCAGAACGAATTCCGGTTTTTCACTCTCCCAGAGCTTGACTGCCTCTTGACCATTTTCAGCGACAATGACCTGGGCGCCGAGGCTGGCCAGCAGGGCTTTGAGATAGTGCCGACTCGCCGGGTTGTCTTCTGCGACCATCACCTGGCGTGATTTCAGTGCCTGTCCGGCCAGAACGTTGGCCGGGTCCGGATTGAGCAGTTCGCAGCAGCTGCGATAAAGGCTGGCACGGTTGCTGCATTTTGGCAGCACCGTGTGCGCACCCCGGTCTTTAAGATGCTTGTGCAGATGGCCGTCGACACTGTTGATCAAGCAGCCGATTGCCAGGGGAGGGTCGAGCTGCAGACTCAGAATATCGGCGATCGATTGCTCGGTGGCTTCATCGGCGCGCAGCCCGAGCAAGACAAAGTCGGGCAGCTTCTGGGGCTTGGCGCCTTTCAAGGTCTGCCAGAGTTTGGTGGCGGAGGAAAAACGCCGGGTTTCAACTTCCCAGAATTCCAGCAAGTGCTGGAGACTCAGCCAGGCCAGGTCATGTTGTTCCAGGACCCAACAGCGGGTATTGCGCAAAATGTCCCAGTCAGCCTTGTGAGGTTGTTGAGCATGCGGGGCGAAAGGCAGACACGCTGAGAAAATCGAGCCGACACCGGGTTCGCTTTCGACCTCAATGCGGCCCTGCAACAAGTCGGTCAGCTTTTTCACGATATGCAGGCCCAGTCCGCTGCCGGTGATGCGTTTTTCGCCGGTTCTCTCAAAGCGCTGGAAGGCGGTAAACAGCTGGCTCAATTGTTCTTGATTCAAGCCTGGGCCGGAATCTTCGACCTGAAATTTCAGCCAGATCCTGTCCTGCTCATCGGGCTGGCGGCTGACGCGGATCAGCACCTGGCCGCGTTCAGTGAACTTGATGGCGTTGGATATCAGATTGGTCAGGATTTGCTGGACCCGGGTGGGGTCACCGCGCAGGCGGGACGGCACATCGTGGAAGACCAGGCTGATCAGCTCCAGATGCTTGGAATAGGCCAATGGAGCCAGCAAGGAAATCGTGTCCTCGAGAATGTCATGGATATCGAAACCGACTTCATGCAGATCCAGACGTCCGGCTTCGATGCGTTCCATGTCGAGCAAATCACTGATCATGCCCACCAGACCCTTGGCGGATTTCCGTATGGTTTGGACGAATTCGGCCTGTTCGCTGCTGAGCTCTGTTTTCTCCAGAAGGTCGGAAAAGCCCACGATCGCAGTCAAGGGGGTGCGGAGTTCGTGACTCATCCCCGACATGAATTCCGAACGGCTGGCGAGCATCTGCTGCAGCTTTTCAATGGTTTTCTTGTGCGCATCCCTGCCCGCTGTCAGTGCCGCCAACCTGGCTTCACTGCGCCGCCGGCTGTAGTCGTTGTGCTGTTGCAGGGCATCGTGGGAAAAACGCAGGCGCTGAGCCAGAACTTGCAAGGTTTTTGCGATCGCGCCACTGATGCCGTTGCGGAACGGAGGCAAGTCGCTCAGCTGACCGGATTCCAGGCGTTCGGCCCAGGCCAGCGTGAGCGCCAGGCGGCGCTGAGCAAATAAATACAGTGCGCAGCTCAGCGCCAGTCCAGCGCCCAGGGCCAGGGTGAAGACGAGCAGCGCTTGACGATGCAACTGGTCCTGTAGCTTGGGGGCAAGCGGGGGCGGGGCAATGACCAGCTGGATCTCAGGATCCAGGCGCAGGGTGAGCGGCGCGGGCCGTGGCCAGGCGGGTGGGGGCATTAGGCGGTCCTGCTGCCAGACGCGTGCGCCCTGCGCATCTTGCAGGTAGGCCTGTCGCCAGCGCAGATGCGACAGCGCCTGGGTGAAGGCGGGCTCTGATCTCCAGCTTTCCGGCGTGGAGAACGCTGTCACGGCCTGCTGCGTGAGAATGACAGCCTGTTCGTTCAGGCGTGACTGACCGAGGTGCTCGGCCCACAGCGCAGCAATACCCAGATGCAGCAGCACGATCGGTAGGAACAAGCTGAGCAACAGTGGAAACTCAAGCCTTGCTTTGCGCTTGATCGGTCTTGGATCTTCCAGATAGATGGGCACACCTCAAGAAATTTGTTCGACCGACCTCTATAATAGGCGAATGTATCGCTTTTCGAATGCGAGAAGCGCAGTTGAAATCTGGGGAGAAGTAACACATGTATAGATTCACCATGCCCTTGGTGGGGGTGCTGGTTTGCGGCGTGCTGGCACTGAGTCCGGTTCAAGCGGCATCGGAGCGGCCTTATCTGGGCCTGATGGGCACTTACCTGGAGCCCAGCGAAGTGCGTGAAGCGTCCGGCGATGGACCTGGCGCCAGCCTGTATTTTGGCCTGCCGCTGCAGCGGTTCCCTGGCTGGAGCGTTGAGGTTTTGGGTGCCTGGAATGAAATCGAGCGCGATGCCGGCACTGGTCAGGATCAGCTCTACCATCTGGGTCTGGATTTGCTGCGCGAATTTTCCTGGACCGACAGCCTTCGTCCCTATGCCATGACCGGTTTGAGCTGGGCCTACGAGGATGTGCTGGGAGATACCTCGTCGCGTCCGGCCGTGGCCTTGGGTGGAGGCGTGCTGTGGCAAACCGGCTTTGCGCCTTTGCGTGTACGTCTGGATGCGCGGGCGTTGGCCCAGGAAAATGATTACCAGAATGCGGGCCTGCCGACCTCGGGACGGACCCTGCTGGTGGACGGTCGCTTCGGTCTGGGTCTGAGTTACGCCCTGGGCTCAAGCCGCTGCGAAGGTTCAGATTGCGAGCAGGATGCGGATGGTGACGGCGTCGGCGATGCACAGGATCTGTGCCCCGATAGCCTGCCCGATGCCCAGGTGGACCGGACTGGCTGTGAGGCCGTGGCACACCTGGACAGCGATGGTGACGGCGTGATGGATGCAGCGGATCAATGTCCGGGCACGCCACCGGGAACCCGGGTCGATGTTCAGGGTTGCGGCGAACAGGCCGAAGTCGTGCTGCAGGGGGTTAATTTCGAGTTTGATTCTGATCGCCTAACCGCCTCAGCGCAGGAAGTATTGCGCCCGATTGCCGGCTTGCTCCAGGGCGGTCTGGCAGCGATTCGGGTGGAGATCGCCGGGCATACCGATGCGGTCGGAACCGATGACTACAATCAGGCACTGTCCGCGCGCCGGGCTTATGCGGTCAAGCAGTTCCTGATTTCGCAGGGCGTTTCCGCTTCCCGCCTGATTGCCACCGGCTATGGTTCCAGTCGTCCCGTGGCGGGCAATGACACGGCCGAAGACCGTGCCAGGAATCGTCGGGTCGTATTTCGGGTATTGGAATAGTCGGCCAAGGGCCAGTGGGCGCCATGGGACTCGGCTTGTGTCCGGCTGAAATCCATGCGGGCTTGCGGCGCGTTTAGCGTCGCAAGCCTTGCGTCCCGACCCGGGCATGGAGCAGCACGACAGCCTGGAGAAAGCGTGGGTTCGACCGGTGCAGGCCGGTGATCTTGCTGATCTGCTGCGCTTGGCGGCCAGTGCCGGAGTAGGCCTGACCACGCTGCCGAATAATGCGGATGTTCTGGAGCATCGAATTGCCCGCTCACAGGCCGCTTTCAGCGCAACGCCGACGGCACCCAAGAGCGAAAATTATCTGCTGGTGCTGGAAGTAGAGGGGCGGGTCGTGGCCTGCAGTGCGATTGAAGCTGCAGTTGGTACCGAGCAGGCTTTCTACAACTACCACGTTGGGCGTTCGGTGTTTGCGTCGCGGGAACTGGGGGTCTATCGGTCGATTCCGACGCTGTATCTGAGCAATGATCTGACCGGTGCCACCGAACTCGGCAGTTTGTTTGTCGAGCCTGCCTGGCGGCACACTGGGGCGGGTCAGTTGATGAGCCTGTGTCGGTTTTTATTGATCGCCGCACATCGTCGTCGTTTTGGCACCAAGGTAATCGCCGAATTGCGCGGGGTTGCCGATTCGGATGGCACATCACCTTTTTGGGAAAGCCTCGGGCGCGCGTTTTTTGCGATGGACTTTTCCCGGGCCGATACTCTGAGTCTGGCGGATACCCGATCGTTTATTGCCGAACTGATGCCCAAACATCCGGTGTACACCGTGTTGTTGAGTGCGTCGGCTCAGGCGGCGATTGGCCAGGTGCATGAGTTGACGCGGGGCGCACGACGCATTCTGGAGCGGGAAGGCTTTCGCTACAGGGATTATGTCGACATCTTCGACGCCGGGCCGGCACTGGAAGCGGAGACCGAAAACATTGTGAGTATTCGCAAGCTTCGACGCGCCGCGGTGTGTGCGGGCGCGCCTGGCCCCGACGCGGTCTGGGCGATAGTCGCCAATTTGCGCTGTGCTGGCTTTCGGGCGATTCGTGCCCGCTTGCGACGCGACCAGGGCAAGGTTGTCATGGCGGCGACCGATTTGACGCGTCTGGGCCTGGCAGTGGGGGATTGTGTGCAGTACCGGCAAGTCACCCGTTAGAGCCGCCGGCGGAGAAGCCTGGGGTCGGGGGATTTGCAGTGCGGTTCGGCGGCGCAGCCGTGCGCGTGAGCCGGCCCATTCGGCGGGCTTTTTGCCAGGCGCCGCGTGACCGCCGCGGGCATGGCTGTCACCGCGCTGTCCGAGGCGCGGACGCGCTGACATATTTTTGACGTTTCTTTCACTCACGGTCAGGCAACCTGCTTCCACGCTGAGAAAACAGCTCGGTAACAGGAGGTGGGAGATGAGCCAAAATTACCCTCAAGGCCTGGGCGCCCAACGAGCCCAAAGCATGGTGCATGACCCGGATGAAATCCCTTGTTCGCGCCTGATATTCTGGTCCTTCGTGGCGGCGTTCGGCTGCTTGCTCGCCAGCTGGTTGCACGCTCTATGAGCAGACCTCACCCGCATTGATTTCCCCCGGCCTTGTTTTCCCAGCAGGGCCAGTCTGACCGGGTTGTCCTCCCAACGACCTATCCATCATGGCTCCCCCAAGCCAAATGACGGACTCGGTTAGACTTACTGCCGCGGCTTCTTGCCGCGGCTTTTTTATGCGGAGATGAACATGACTGGAGCGGACGGCCTGGAATGCCGGTGGTGCTGAGCGCAAGAGAAGCCAATTTCGATGGACTGGTCGGGCCGACCCACAATTACGCTGGCCTGTCGGTAGGGAACCTGGCTTCAGAAGCTCATCACGGCCGTAGATCCAACCCGCAGGCGGCGGCGCTGCAGGGGCTGGCCAAAATGAAAGCCCTGCTGGATCGTGGATACTGGCAAGGCATTTTGCCGCCACTTGATCGTCCGGATGTTTCCGCCCTGCGCCGACTCGGGTTTACCGGCACCGATGCGCAGGTACTGGCGGGGGCCGCGCAGGAACCCATCTTGCTGGCGGCCTGCAGTTCAGCATCGAGCATGTGGACGGCGAATGCAGCCACGGTTTCCCCAAGCGCCGATACGGCTGACGGGCGAGTCCACTTCACCCCGGCCAACCTGGTCAGCAAGTTGCACCGCGCCCTGGAGCCGGCCGCGACCGGAAGGCTGCTGCGTCGGGTATTTGCGGACGAGGCGAAGTTCGTCCACCACGAGGCCCTGCCGGCTCACGAATGCCTGGGCGATGAGGGAGCAGCGAATCACAGCCGCTTCGCGGTGCACTATGGAGACCGGGGTGTCGAGTTCTTCGTCTATGGCAGGCACGGAGCCAGACCCGGAAAACAGCCGCGTAAATATTCCGCGCGGCAGACTCGCCTGGCCAGCGAAGCGATCGCCCGGCTCCATGGTCTAACGCCTACGACCGCGGTATTCGCGCAGCAAAACCCGGCCGCGATCGACGCGGGGGTGTTCCATAACGATGTGATCGCAGTGGGCAACCGCGATTTGCTGTTCTGCCACGAGCAGGCTTTTGTCCAGCCGATGGCGGTTTATGCCGAACTGGAGCGCGCATTGGGGGCGCAGCTGAAGCGCATCGAGGTGCCGGCTCAGCGCATCAGCCTCGACACGGCGGTGAAAACCTACCTGTTCAACAGCCAGCTTCTGGGAGATGCAGACGGGCATTGCCTGCTGGCCCCGATCGAGTGTCAGGAGCACCCGGAAGTCGCGGCTTATCTGGCCGAGCTGGTCGAGCGCACGCCGATCCGGGAGGTGGTCTATTTCGATTTACGCCAAAGTATGCAGAACGGCGGTGGCCCGGCCTGCCTGCGTCTTCGCCTGGTCTTGAGCGCAACCGAAAAAGCCGCGGTGCTGCCGGGCGTGTGGTTGGGGTCCGAAAATTATCCGCAACTGTGTGCCTGGGTGAGGCGAAACTACCGGGACCGGCTGGAGTCCGCAGATCTGGCCGATCCCGCGCTGTTACAGGAATCGCGCACCGCGCTGGATGAGCTGACCGGCATCCTCGGACTCGGCTCAATTTACCCGTTTCAGCGATGAGCTGTGAGTGGACAGTGAAGGCCTTTGATCGACTCAGCCTGGGCGAGCTGTACGCGATCCTGCGGCTGCGTCAGCAAGTCTTTGTCGTGGAACAGGCCTGCGCCTTTCTGGATGCGGATGGCCTGGATGGGCAGGGTCTGCATCTCTGTGGTTACAACTCCGAGGGTCTGGTGGCCTATGCGCGTCTGCATGCCAGCGGGGTGGTGCGCGAGCAAGCCATGATTGGTCGCGTGCTGACCTCGCCAGCGGTTCGTGGGCGGGGTTACGGCAGGCTGTTGATGGGGCAGGCGGTGCGCCATTTTCAGACCGAGCAGCCCGAGGCCACAGTCTGGCTCGGCGCCCAGCAGCGTCTGCAAGGATTTTATGCAGGCTTTGGTTTCCTGCCCAGCTCCGAACCCTATCTGGAGGACGGCATCTGGCATATCGGCATGCAGGGGCATTGCGCGAGCTTGCGGCCGGATGCAGGCGGTTAAAACCCGCAGCTGGCGGCCTCGCGTCGCCCGTTGGGGCGCTGTGCAGGTGCCCGAATTGGCGGATTCCGACGGCGCTGCAAGCGGCCTGCGGAACACGATTGTGGCTCAAGGTGAATTTCTCGACGGCTTGGTATTCGCCTTCGAGGTGTTTTCCGGTATCATTCACGCCCCGAAGCAGGGTGCCTATGGTGGGCGTAGCTCAGCTGGTTAGAGTCCCGGATTGTGATTCCGGTTGTCGTGGGTTCGAATCCCATCGTCCACCCCAATTCCCTGCTGGGTGCGCTTTCCGAGTCGGATTGCCGCGCGCCCCCGACGCTGACGCTCCGGGCGTCGCGCGTTATACTAGTCTGTTACGATCGGGCCATTAGCTCAATTGGTAGAGCATCGGACTCTTAATCCGCTGGTTGTAGGTTCAAGTCCTACATGGCCCACCATTAATCTAACCCAAGCGACAGTGGCGGAATTGGTATACGCGCTGGATTTAGGTTCCAGTGGGGGAACCCGTGAGAGTTCGAGTCTCTCCTGTCGCACCAGTCAACTTTTTGAGAAAAGCCAGCAAGATGCAAGTCAGTGTTGAATCCCCCGGTGGCCTGGAGCGCCGGATGCGTGTCAGTATTCCTTCCGCTGATTTTGAAAAAGCGGTGAGTGACAACCTCAAACGGATCGGAAAGCATGCCCGGATCGATGGATTTCGCCCTGGCAAAGTGCCGGCGAAATTCCTGGGCGAGCGCTATGGCGCCCGGGCACGGCAGGACGCATTGAGTGAGTTGCTGGAAAAAACCTATCCGCAGGCGCTCAAGGAGTCGGAGTTGCAACCGGCCGGTCAGCCTGAAATCGAATTCGAACAGGTCGAAGCCGGTGGCGAGCTGACGTATGTTGCGATCTTCGACGTGTACCCGGAAATCAAGGTCCAGGGTATCGAAGGCATGGGCATCAAGGAGGCGCAGACCGAAGTGACGCCTGCGGATGTTGATGTCGTGCTACAGCGCTTGCGCGAACAGAAAAAGACCTTTGACGACAAGGACGCTCCGGCCGAACTGGGTGATCGGGTGGAGATCGACTTCAACGGCACCGTGGACGGCGAGGCTTTTGAAGGTGGCGCGGGAGAGAACACCCAGCTCGAGTTGGGTGCTGGTCAGTTTCTCAAGGACATGGAAGAAGGCATCGTCGGGATGAGTGTCGGCGAAAGCCGGGATGTTCCCGTGACTTTTCCGGACGATTACCACGCCGAAGACCTGCGGGGTAAGGCCGCCGTGTTTGCGGTGACGCTGAAAAAGCTGGAAACCAGCAGCCTGCCGGAAGTGGATGCGGCGTTCTGCGAGCAGTTCGGTCTGGAGAATGGCGATGAGGCCGCTTTGCGTGCCAAGCTGACTGAATCCATGGAAAAGGAACTCGGCCAGGCCAGACTGCGCTACATCAAGAAGCAGGTGATGGAGAATATTCTGGCGGCCAATACCACCGACGTGCCCAAGGGTCTGGTTGCGCAGGAAGTTGAACGGATGCGGCAGGAAGCATCGCAGCGCTTTGGGCAGGGTCAGATTCCGCATGAAGAACTGCACAAGATGTTGCCCGATGAACTGTTCTCGGAGCAGGCCAAACGGCGTACAGCCCTGGGTCTGATCATCGGCGAGATCATCAAGTCCGCAGGCATCAAGGTCAGCGAAGAACAGGTTGAAGGGAAACTGGCTGAAATCGCCGGAGAGTTTGAGGACGCCGAATCCGCGCAGCAGTACTACCGGCAGGATCAGAACTTCATGCAATCCCTGCGGGCGATGGTATTGGAGGACCAAGTCGTGCAACACTGCCTGGACAATGCCAAGCGCGAAGCAGAAAGTTTGAGCTTCGATGAGCTGACCCAAAAAGCCGGTAACTGAGCCCCAGCAGATGGAACATAGAATGCAGTACGTCCCCTACGTGGTTGAGCAGTCTGCGCGCGGCGAGCGTGTCTTTGATATTTATTCGCGCTTGCTCAAAGAACGGGTTGTTTTTGCCACCGGTCCGGTCGATGACCACATGGCGAATGTCATCGTGGCGCAGCTGTTGTTCCTGGAGTCGGAAAATCCGGACAAGGACATCCACCTGTACATCAACTCGCCAGGTGGGGTGATTACCGCGGGCCTGTCAATTTACGACACCATGCAGTTCATCAAGCCGGATGTGAGCACCTTGTGTGTAGGGCAGGCGGCGAGCATGGGGGCGGTGTTGCTGGCCGGTGGTGCGCAGGGCAAGCGTTACGCTTTGCCGCATTCGCGGATGATGATTCATCAGCCTTTGGGTGGGTTCCAGGGTCAGGCGACCGATTTCGAGATTCATGCGCGGGAAATTCTGTTCATGCGCGAGCGTTTGAATGAGATTCTGGCCGCGCATACGGGCAAACCGGTCGAAAAGATCGCCAGTGACTGTGAGCGGGACTTCTTCATGAGCGCGGAGCAGGCGACCGACTACGGTTTGATCGACAAAGTCCTGGATGCGCGGGGAACGGAAGTCACCAGCTCCAAATAAGCGGCCAAACGGCGCTCTGGCGCCGTTGCACAGTCCGCTTTCTCATGTCCCGGTGCGGGTCTGGCGGAGCCTGGCGAGCTCAATCCCTGCCGTAAATCGGCACAAGATTTGCATACCTGTTGGGGCATGGTATAAACCATGTCAGCAGCCATGATGGTGGAATAATGAGCGAAGATAAACGCGGCAGCGGCGGAAACGGGCGAACCTTGTACTGCTCATTTTGCGGCAAGAGCGAACACGAGGTCCGCAAGCTGATAGCCGGGCCTTCGGTATATGTCTGCGACGAATGCGTAGAGCTGTGCAATGACATCATCCGTGAGGAGTTGCAGGCCAAGCCAGTCAACCGTGGCTTGCCCAAGCCGCAGGAAATCAAGGCTGTACTGGATGAATACGTCATTGGTCAGGAAGGGGCGAAAAAGACCCTGGCCGTAGCGGTTTATAACCATTACAAGCGCCTGAACAACAACGAGGCTGCCGACGGCGTCGAGCTGTCCAAGTCCAATATCCTGTTGATCGGGCCGACCGGCTCCGGCAAGACCTTGTTGGCCGAAACCTTGGCGCGACTGCTGGATGTGCCGTTTGCGATCGCAGATGCCACCACGCTGACCGAGGCCGGTTATGTGGGTGAGGACGTAGAGAACATCATTCAGAAGCTGTTGCAGAAATGTGACTACGATGTCGACAAGGCCCAGCGAGGCATTGTTTACATTGATGAAATTGACAAGATTTCGCGTAAGTCGGAAAACCCGTCGATTACCCGGGACGTGTCCGGTGAAGGTGTGCAGCAGGCCCTGCTGAAGCTGATCGAGGGGACCGTGGCGTCGATCCCGCCGCAGGGCGGGCGCAAGCATCCACAACAGGAATTCCTGCAAGTGGATACGTCTGGCGTGCTGTTCATCTGCGGTGGCGCGTTTTCAGGCCTGGAAAATGTCATCAGCCAGCGGACTCTCAAGGGTGGAATTGGCTTTCAGGCCGAGGTCAAGGGCCCGGATGACGGACGGCGTGTAGGTGAGATTCTGGCCGAGACGGAACCGGATGATCTGGTGCGTTTCGGCTTGATCCCTGAATTTGTCGGGCGCTTGCCGGTGATCGCTACCCTGCAGGAACTCGACGAGGACGCTCTGGTCTCGATCTTGACCGAACCGAAGAACGCCTTGACCAAGCAGTACAAGAAATTGTTCGAAATGGAAGGCGCCACGCTGGAATTGCGCGAGGACGCGCTGCGTGCCATCGCCAAGCGGGCCATGGCGCGAAAGACCGGCGCGCGCGGTTTGCGCACCATCATGGAAAGTATCTTGCTGGATGTGATGTACGACATTCCGTCGACCGAAAACGTTGACAAGGTGGTTATTGACGAAACGGTGGTAAACGGCGAGACCAAGCCATTTATTGTCTACGGCAGTGCCCCGGACAACCCTCTGGCCGCCGGCGCCAAAGCGCAGGCCAGCTAGCGCGGCTTCGACAAGGCTCAGGTCATGGACAGGCCTGGCCGTTGTTTGGCATGCGTGCCGGTTACACGGCTGCGTGATCACATTGAAACCGGCGGGCGCGGCCCCATATACACTGTTTTCCGGGCGAAGCGCGCCTTAACGCGAGGCTGCTGATGAGCGACACACCAGAACAGAATTCTCCTATCCTTCCTTTGCGTGATGTGGTGGTTTTTCCCCACATGGCGATGCCCTTGTTCGTTGGCAGGGAAAAGTCGGTCAATGCGCTCAAAGAGGCGATGAAGACCGACAAACGCATCCTTCTGGTCGCGCAGAGGGCCGCCGATGTCGAGGATCCGGGCAAGGAAGAGATTCATGCCATTGGTACCCTGGCGAATATCCTGCAATTATTGAAGCTGCCTGACGGAACGCTCAAGGTCCTGGTCGAGGGCGCGTCTCGGGCGCGTATCGGTCAAGTCGAGAATAATGAATCCCATCTGGTGGCGACGTGTCAGGAGCTTACTGATCTTGAAAGTCCGCTGGATGAGCGCGAAATGGATGCCATGGTGCGTTCCACTCTGGCGCTGTTCGAGCAGTACGTAAAGCTGAACAAAAAGGTGCCGGCCGAGTTGCTGCCATCACTGACCAGCATGGATGATCCGGGGCGTCTGGCCGACACGATTGCCGCTCATCTGAATCTGCGTCTCGAAGACAAGCAACAGGTGCTGGAGCGTCTGGTGCCGTCCGAGCGTGTGGAATTCGTTCTGGGTCTGCTGGAAGGCGAAATCGAGGTGCTGCAGGTGGAAAAGCGCATCCGGGGCCGGGTCAAGCAGCAAATGGAGCGCAGCCAGCGTGAGTATTATCTGAATGAGCAGATGAAAGCCATTCAGAAAGAGCTGGGGGACATGGAAGAAGGTCCCAGCGAGATGGAAGAACTCACGGCCAAGATTGAAAAGGCCGGCATGCCCAAGGAGATCAAGACCAAGGCGGTCACTGAGTTGAACAAACTCAAGATGATGTCGCCGATGTCGGCGGAAGCCACCGTGGTGCGGAATTATCTGGATTGGCTCGTCGGCGTGCCCTGGAAGAAGAAAACCAAGAGCAGGATCGATTTGAGCATGGCGCAAACGTTCCTGGATGAGGATCACTACGGTCTGGAATCGGTCAAGGAACGCATTGTCGAGCATCTGGCCGTGCAGAAAAGGGTCAAGAAGTTGCGGGGGCCGATTCTGTGTCTGGTGGGGCCACCTGGGGTGGGCAAGACGTCGCTGGGCCGGTCGATCGCTCGGGCAGTGAATCGCAAATTCGTTCGCATGAGTCTGGGCGGAGTGCGCGACGAAGCGGAGATTCGCGGCCATCGACGCACTTACATCGGCTCGATGCCGGGCAAGATCCTGCAGAACATGAGCAAGGTCGGTGTCCGCAATCCGCTGTTTCTGCTGGATGAAATCGACAAAATGGCGGCTGATTTTCGCGGTGATCCGGCCTCGGCGATGCTCGAGGTCCTGGACCCGGAACAGAACAGCAGTTTCAACGACCATTACCTGGAGGTCGATTTCGATCTTTCCGATGTCATGTTCGTCGCTACAGCCAATACCTTGAATATCCCTGCCGCGCTGCTTGACCGCATGGAAGTGATTCGTCTGCCTGGTTATACAGAAGACGAAAAGCTCAATATCGCACGCCGCTATCTGCTGCCCAAGCAGATCAAGAACAACGGCTTGTCCGAGACGGAAATTCGGGTATCGGACGGGGCGTTGCGCGATACCATCCGGCATTACACGCGTGAGGCCGGCGTGCGCAATCTGGAAAGGGCGATTGGCAAGGTGACCCGTAAAGTGGTCAAGGAAATCCTCGAAACGGACACCCTGGAACATGTCAATGTCGGCGCGCGGCAGATCGAGAAGTATCTGGGCGTGCCGCAGTTTCGCTATGGCAAGGCCGAAGATCAGAACCAGGTCGGTCAGGTTACCGGTCTGGCCTGGACCGAGGTGGGCGGTGAATTGCTTACCATCGAAAGTGCGGTTGTTCCCGGAAAGGGCAAGCTCACGTACACCGGCAGTCTGGGCGACGTCATGCAGGAGTCCATTCAGGCGGCGCTGACCGTGGTGCGCAGCCGGGCCGCCGGCTGGGGGATCGATACCAAGGCGCTGCAGGAAAGCGATATCCATGTCCATGTGCCCGAAGGAGCAACGCCCAAGGATGGCCCGAGCGCGGGAATTGCGATGTGTACTGCGCTGATTTCGGCAATTACGGGAAATCCCGTTCGGGCGGACGTGGCGATGACCGGAGAAATCACCCTGCGAGGAGAAGTTTTGCCGATCGGTGGACTGAAGGAAAAGCTCCTGGCGGCGCATCGCGGCGGCATCAAACAGGTACTGATTCCCCAGGACAATGAAAAGGATTTGGTCGAAATACCTAGTAATATCAAGGGGAAATTGACTATCCATCCGGTGCGCTGGATTGATGACGTCGTGGCGCGGGCTCTTGAAGTCCCGCTGGCGCCACCGGTCAAGAAGGCCGGCAAGGCTGCGGTCAAGCCCAGCGATGATGCGGCGAGGGCGCATTAGGCTCTAGACCGGGATTGAAAAATCCTGCAGTATTAATGGAAACAGCTTGGCATTGGGGCGTTTGAGCCATATGCAGTTGCTTCTTTCGGAAGCGACAATCAGGGTGTCCATCGGTTCTAGTTTGCTTCACGACGAACATCTGGTGCGGTGGTTTGATTTCGGGGTATTTTTTTATTTTATTAGGGGAAGTGTTCCATGAATAAATCTGAACTTGTTGAAGCCGTCGCAAACGCAGCCGGTCTGTCCAAAGCGGACTCCGCCAAGGCTGTGGAAGCTGTGTTCGACAGCATTTCCGACGCGTTGAAGCAAGGCGATAAAGTGTCATTGGTAGGTTTTGGGGTATTCAGCGTGCGTGAACGCGCCGCCCGTACCGGCCGTAACCCCAAGACCGGCGAAGTGCTGAAAATCGCTGCTGGAAAAACTCCGGGATTTAAGGCTGGTAAAGCGCTGAAAGACGCTGTAAACTAGCCGGCTTTCCAGGGACGCTTCGAGGATTTTGAAGCGTTTCTTGTGGGGCTGACGGGTGCTTAGCTCAGTTGGTAGAGCGTCGCCCTTACAAGGCGAATGTCGGCGGTTCGAACCCGTCAGCACCCACCAAAATATGGAGTGGTAGTTCAGTTGGTTAGAATACCGGCCTGTCACGCCGGGGGTCGCGGGTTCGAGTCCCGTCCGCTCCGCCATTTTTGGCATTGTCAAAGGCACCTTTAAAGGTGCCTTTGTTGTTTATGACGTTCGGGGATCACGAATGCTGCAAAAAATTCGGGACCGTGCAACAGGTCCTCTGGCCTGGTTCATCGTCGGAATTATCTGTGTGCCTTTTGCCTTTTTTGGCGTTGAGGCTTTTCGTAGTGGCGGCGCCAGCAGCGACGTGGCAAAGGTTGGGAGCGAGAAAATCTCCGAATCCGCGCTGCGCCAGCAGTACGAGCAACGCTATCAACAATTGCAACAGATGCTGGGCGAGAACTTTCGCGCTGATCTGATCAATCCGGACCTGCTGCGCAAGAGCGTGCTGGATGGTCTGATTCAGGATGCGGTCACGCGCCAGTATCTGCACAGCGAACGCTATCGTATCGACGATCAGGCGGTACTGGAGTTCATCCGCAGTCAGCAGTCGTTTCAGGAGAATGGACAGTTTTCGCCAGGCCTGTATCGAGATCGGCTTGCTCGGCAGGGGATGAATCCGATTCAGTATGAAGACCGGGTGCGCAGCTATCTGACGGGTCAGCAACTGCGACAGGCGGTGTCCAACAGCACCGTTGTGACTGAAAAAGAGCTCGCCCAGGCGTATCGCTGGGAAAAACAGCAGCGACGGTTTGCACAGCGCGTTTACCGGGCCACGGCGGCGACCCCCGATATTGAAATTGACGACGCTCAGGTGCAGGAGCGGTATGAACAGCGCAAGGATTCCCTGCTCGCGCCCGAGCGGTTGCGGGTCGAGTATGTCGCGCTGGATCGCAATGCACTCAAGGATGCGGTCGAGGTCAGCCCCGATGCGCTGCGCGCGCTCTACGATGCTGAGAAAGAGTCGCGTTTCAGCATTCCCGAAGAAAGGCTGGCCCGGCATATTCTGATTCGCGCCGGCGACCAGGCGCAGGCGCAGATTCAGGATCTGGCCAAACGCCTGGAAGAAGGGGCGGATTTCGCAGAACTGGCGCAAGCCCATTCACAAGATCCAGGTTCGAAGAAGAAAGGTGGCGACCTGGGTTGGGTGACACGGGGCATGATGGTAAAACCCTTCGAAGACGCCCTGTTCGAACTGGAGAAAGGCGCGATCAGCGCGCCGGTTGAAACCGATTTCGGCTGGCATGTGCTGCAGTTGCTGGATGTTCGCGAAGCGGGCATGCGTGACTTTGATGAAGAATCCACTCAGCTGGAACTACGGGATCTGTATCAGGAACGCATCGCGCGGGAACGCTTTGACGAATTGCTTGAACAACTCGAGCAGCTGAGTTTCGAAAACCCGGCCTCGCTGGAGCCCGTAGCGCAAGCCTTGCAGCTGGAAGTACAGCAATCGGAATGGTTTACCCGTGAAGGCGGTGCCGGCATCGCGGCCGAAGATGCCGTGGTCGAAGCGGCATTTTCCGATGTGGTTCTCAAGGACAAGGAAAACAGTCTTCCGGTAGCAGCTGGCAGGCGGCGTGTGGTGCTGCGTTTGCTGGCTCATGAAGCCGAACGGCCGCAAACCCTGGATGAAGTGCGCGCGGAGCTGAAGGCGGAACTGGTGCGCGAAGCCGTGGCGGCAAAGCTTGAAGCTCTGGCCAAAGCCGATCTGGCACGCCTGGAGTCCGGAGAGGTGAAGCTGAAGGATTTGCCGGCCACCGCTGTCGCGGAAAATCAGCCTGAGATGACTGTCCAGCGTAATGACGCCTTGCCGAGCCGGGCCGTCATCAGCGCGCTGTTCGGGCTGGAGCCGCCAGCGCCTGAAACCGCGCAGTATCACTGGCTGACACTGCCGGATGGTGATGTGGCCGTGCTCGAGTTGGCGCAAGTCATCGACGGTGATTGGGCCAAGGCGGAAGACACCGAGCGCAGCGCGACCCGTCAGCGAGTGCTGGCCCAGCGCGCCAACCAGGAATACGCCGCCCTGGAAGCTGCGCTGCGCGATCGCACCAAGGTCAAGATCTACCGCGATAGCTTCTAGCTTTGGGCGCGGTTTGGTTGCGGAGTTTCGGGCGGATGCCGACCTTCGAGCAGGGCACCCTGGGCCTGTAGATCCAGGCCCAGGCGCTGATCGCAGCGGCTGGTGATGCAGGTGCCTTCGATCGGGGTAAAGCCCGCCCAGCGATACAGCCCCAGCGCTTGTTGCAGAACGCTGGCGGTCTCCAGTTCAAGCTGTTCCAGACCCGTGCGTCGTGCCCAGGACAGGGCGCGGCCCAGGCAGGCGCGGCCCAGGCCCTGGCCGCGCACCTGGGGGGCGAGATACATGCGGCGCAGCTCGCCGCAGGAGGGGCTGATGCGCAGGATCGCAAGTGTGCCGACCAGTTGCTCCTGTGCGTTCAGCAGCAGATCGAAAAAACCTTCGCGGTAGCTCATTTCCAGCCGGTGCAGGTCCTGATCGATACCTTGCAGCTCGGGGCTCAGGCCGTACTCCGCCAAGGTGCTGAACACCAGTTCGCTTACGCGCGCGGCATCCTGGTCGCGGGCCGCGCGGCGAGTCAGGCCATAGGCCGAAAAATCGTCCAGTGCAAACTTCTTTTCCAGCCACAGGTGAGGGATTTCACCGAACAGTGTTGTGCCGGGGCCGCTTATCGCGTAGCCGGCTTTGATATAGAAATCCAGGGCGCTGGCGCGGGCATGAATGACACAGCGTTCAGCGCCGCGGCCGCATGCGCGCTGTTCCAGGTAACGCAGCATGCGCTGGCCCAAGCCCCGGCGCTGTACCTGCGGTGCCACCGCCATGGCCTGAATCTGGGCCTGACCCGGAGCGATCAGGCGGACCCGGCCGCAGCCGATGATCTCGCCACTGGCGCAGCGCAGCGCGACATGCTCTGACTGCTGTTCCTGGCGGCTGTCCGGCGGGTCGGCAGCCTGGTTCCAGGGCTGGCGTAACATGCGCCACCGGAAGGCGCGGTAGGCCTCGCGTTCACAAGGGCTGGTGGGGCGGAACAGTTCGGTCATTGAGTCGCCGCAGCTAGAGGTCACCACGGCCTTATACTGGGCCAGGATGAAGCTTAGCCGAGAAACCGATGCTGAGGATTGTTGCGAGTACTGCGCTGTTGGCCCTGCTTGCCGCTTGTGGAGGGCGTAGCCCGCTGCTGCTCGAGGTCCACCCGGCCCGGCCGCTGGCGCCCTATGCCGAGCGCCTGGCGTCCTGCACGCGGGCATCGGGATTGCAGCGCTCCTGCACCTTGGTGGAGTTACCCCTGTTGGGCATGGAGCTGGCCACGCCGGGGAGCGAGGATTTGATGCAACGGGTGGCCACCACTCATCCCTGGATGGCGCAGCGTTTCGAGGAGTTGTTGGCCTATCTTCCGGCATCGTTGCTCGAACTGAGTCGCAGCGTGTCGGCGCTGGTGATCGCAGCGGACGTGCGGCCTGCGTTTTACTGGCGCCGGACCGCCGCGATTTATCTGGACCCGGCCGAGTTGTGGCTGAGCGTGGAGGAGAAGCGCACGATTGATCCGAGCCCCGATTTTCGGCGTGATTTCGGGTCCCGGCTGAATTTCCGCATCATCAGTCGCTATGTGCTGAACAACCAGTACGCCTGGTACAGCTACAGCCTGGAGGATGATTCCGAGCGTAGCCTTGAGGACATCATCGCGCCACTGAGCCGGTTGTTGTTCCACGAGCTGGCGCATGCCGGGGATTTCTTTCCCCGATCAAGTTTGGCGCAACTGGATCGCCGCCTGACCACGGAAGCCGCAGCGGAGCAGATCGCCCAGCGTGGCGCTCAGCTCTCCCAGCGCTTGCACGAGCAGTTTCCTCTGCGTTCTGAACTCATGACCGGACTGGCCCAGGTGAACTTTGCCGGGGAGGAAGCGGATGCGCGGCAGCTCAGACTGCAGCCGCAGGACGTCGTCGCCGAGTTTCAGCCCGATGATGCGAATGATGACTACAGTTATTTCAGTCGCCACGAGGATGTGGCGATGCTGTTCGAAGAGCTGATGATGGATTACAGCTTCAAAATTCGGCGGGATGTGGCGGTTACCGAGCCGCCCGATGCGGCGCGAAATTATCAGGTCGAGTGGGGTGAGCGGGGCCGAATCGCGGCAGAGCACATCGCCCCGCGGGCGGAGTTCATCGTATCCCGCCTGCTGCCAGAGACGGACTTTTCCGCTTACTTTGCGACTCAGGCCGAAGCACAGGAACTGCGTTCAGGTGCCGGCTGGAACGACAATCTGAACCCTCAGGCAAGCGGCAAGCTGGGACGAGATGGAGCGGTGCAGTGGCTGGAGCGGGATCTGGTAATCCAGTAGGAGGAGCAAGGCCGCGCTAATCCGTAAACCGGGGCGCGCGCTTGTGCAGCTTGGCCAGCACGGCTTCGGCCTGATTGGGTTGTTGTAGCAGCTCCTGCTGCACTCGGGCTTCTTCGGCCATCAGCGTGCTGTCCACCGGCCAGGCTTTGTGAAACAGGGCCTTGGTGGCGCGAATTGCGTCGGGAGAGCGCTGGGCGATGGTCGCCGCCAGTTCCAGAGCGTGCTCCAGGGGTTGCTCAGCCAGGGCGGTGACCAGCCCGAGGTCCTGTGCCTGCGCACCGTCCAGTTTGCGTCCGGTGAAGCTCAGCTCCATCGCGACATCCAGGCCAACCAGAGGGGGTAGGGTCTGGGTGATCGCCATGTCCGGAATCAGGCCATATTCAATTTCCATGATCGACCACTGGGAATCCGCTCTGGCGATGCGTAAATCAGCCCCCAGCGCCAGCTGGCAGCCCCCACCGTAGGCGACGCCGTGTACCGCGGCAATGACCGGTACGGCTTGATTGCGCCAGACCATTGCCACCCGCTGGGCGTAATTGGCGGGGGCGCCCGCACCCATCGTGAATGCGAGCTTGAGATCCTGGCCGGGACGCGCAAAACTGGCGAAATCCAGTCCGGAACAGAAGCTGGGGCCGTTCCCGGACAGCACGATGGCGCGCACGTCCTGGTGTTCGCGCAAGCTCGCGCCTGCGGCATAAATGGCTTCAAACTGCTCGGCATCCAGGGCGTTGTGGCGTTGCGGGCGGTTGAAGCGGACATCGGCGACGTGCTCGTGGATGTCTATGGTGATGCGCTCACTCATGCTGGGCGGCCTTTGCTGGGGTGATCAAGGTAACGGTATTGCAGGCCGGCGTAGGCGTCGATGCGTCGATCGCGCAGGAACGGCCACAGCCGCCGGACCTGCTCGGTGCGCGAGCGGTCGATTTCAACCAGCAGGTGGCGCTCCTGATCGTCAGCGCGCTCAAGAAATTCTCCCTGCGGTCCGCAGACGAAGCTATGACCCCAGAACCGCGCATCGGGTCCGCCAGCAGGGTCGGTTTCCTGTCCGACCCGGTTGCAGGCGATCAGCGGCAAGCCGTTGGCAATGGCGTGTCCGCGCTGCACCGTGGTCCAGGCCTCGAGCTGGCGTTGTTGTTCGGCGGGGGAATCCGCATCGCACCAGCCGATGGCGGTGGGGTAAATCAACAGCTCCGCGCCGGCCAGCGCCATCAAGCGCGCGGCTTCGGGGAACCA
>JBFJVB010000007.1:0-58216 GCA_041624435.1 Oceanococcus sp.
GATCACCCATCAATGTGGTGAAGATCTGATCAGCCGCAATAACATCTTCAACCCGAACCTGAAGCAGGCGCCGACAGGCCGGGTCCAGGGTGGTTTCCCAAAGCTGGCTCGGGTTCATTTCTCCCAAACCCTTATAACGCTGAATACTCAAACCACGTCGGGCTTCTCTGTACAGCCAGTCTAGCGCTTCTCGCAGTGAACCAACCTGGTGCACCCGTTCACCGCGCGATACGGTAGCGTCGACACTCCAGTCCTGACGAAGTCGTTCGCCAAGCTTGGTCATACGACCGTACTCCGCACCACTGAAAAATTCGGAAGGCCAGTTGACCACATGGTCGGAGCCGTGACTGGTCCGAATGGTCTGAAACGAGAAACTGCTGACCGCCGTGCCTGCAACGGCCTTGACCTGATATTCATGCGTATCAGGTGCCTTGTCCCGAAGCTGCTGCGCCACAAACTCGGCCCAGGCAGCCAAGGCCTGCGGATCGTGTTGCAGTGATTCTTCCAGGCGCGGAGCGTCACGCAAAACCAGCAAGACTTCTTCATCGTAACGCCGTGCCATTCTGCGGATAATGTTGTCTACCGCAGAGATTTCCAATAAATACTGATTCAGTTCCTCACCGACAATGGGCTCGGCGCTGGCACTGGGCCGCAGGGCGGCGTTCTGAACCGCCAATTCGCGCAGGAATAGCTCCAATTGCGCGTCATCTTTCACGTAGCGCTCATTCTTGCCTGACCTGACCCGATACAGGGGTGGCTGGGCGATGTAAATGTGTCCACGCTCCACCAATTCGTACATCTGTCGATAAAAGAAGGTGAGAAGCAGGGTGCGGATATGTGCACCGTCAACGTCGGCATCCGTCATAATGATGATGCGGTGGTAACGTAGTTTGTCCGGATTGAATTCTTCGCGGCCAATACCGCAACCCAAAGCAGTGATCAGCGTCCCGACTTCATCGGATTTCAACATCTTGTCGAATCGCGCTTTTTCGACATTCAGTATCTTGCCCTTGAGGGGCAGGATGGCTTGAAAATGTCGATCACGTCCCTGTTTGGCGGAGCCCCCGGCGGAATCGCCCTCGACCAGGAATAATTCCGATTTGGCCGGATCGCGTTCGCGACAGTCCGCCAATTTACCGGGCAAACCCGCAATATCCAGGGCACCTTTACGCCGCGTCATCTCGCGGGCCTTTCTGGCTGCTTCTCGTGCCCGTGCCGCATCGATGATCTTCAAGGCGACTATGCGCGCTTCTTTTGGATTCTCATCGAGAAATTCCTGCAGCTTGGTAAACAGCATGCTCTCCACCAAGGACTTGACCTGCTGGGAAACCAGTTTGTCCTTGGTTTGTGAGGAAAACTGCGGATCAGGTACTTTTACGGACACAATGGCCACAAGGCCCTCTCGGGAGTCATCGCCCGATAGGGTCACCTTCTCTTTCTTCGCCAAGCCTTCGTTTTCGATATAACTGTTCAAACAACGGGTCAACGCACCGCGGAAGCCAGCCAGGTGAGTACCGCCATCACGCTGGGGAATATTGTTGGTGAAGCAGAATACGTTTTCCTGATACGAATCATTCCACTGCATGGCGATTTCAACGGTGGAACCATCCTTTTCCTCGGTCAAATAGAAGACCGTCGGGTGCAAAGCCGTTTTGCCCTGGCTCAGGTGTTCGACAAACGCCTTGATCCCACCTTCGTACTGAAAAACGTCCTCACGTTCGCCTGCTTCCTCACGCAAACTGATGCGGACACCGGAATTCAGGAAGGATAACTCCCGCAGGCGTTTGGCCAACAAGTCGTAATGGAACTCAATCGACCCAAACACGTCTTCACTGGGCAAAAAGGTAATTTCGGTACCGAAACGGCTGGAATCACCGATCGCCTTCAGCGGCGTCTGGGGAATTCCCTCGGAATAGAGTTGTTGATAATGTTTACCGTCCCGGTGCACGTCCAGGCGCAGGGAGGACGACAAGGCGTTTACTACCGAAACGCCGACGCCGTGTAATCCACCCGATACCTTGTACGAGTTGTCATCGAATTTCCCGCCAGCGTGCAGAGTGGTCATGATGACTTCGGCGGCTGAGACTCCCGCTTTTTCATGGATGTCGACCGGAATGCCGCGGCCATCATCTTTTACGGTGATGCTTTGATCAGCGTGAATGATGATTTCGATATTGGAACAATGCCCGGCCAAGGCTTCATCGATGGAATTATCCACAACCTCGAATACCATGTGATGCAGGCCTGAGCCATCTCCGGTATCGCCGATGTACATGCCTGGCCGCTTTCTAACGGCTTCCAGGCCTTCCAGAATCTGGATATTAGTTGAATCGTATGATGCGTTCGCTTCAGAGGCGGTCATGCGCCATAAAACCCTTTCAAAAACAAATTATAACACTGCTGAAACCTCGCCATGTTTCACGTGAAACATCCGCGTCTGATTACTGGACGTTTCGTCCGCGATCCCCTGATCCAGGCCAGTCAGAAAACTTTGGCCTGGATACTGCCGCAGCAAGTCCAGAGCCAGAGCACGTGAACGGGAACTGAGTTCCGAGGCAATATCGTCAACCAGTAGGATGGGGCTCAAGCCCGAATTCAGGTGGTAGTGATTTGCCTGACCCAGGAGCATGGCCGTAATCAACAGTTTTTGCTGGCCGCGTGACAAGCTGTCCTTGGCGCTCTGACCAGCAGCGCTAACTTTGATTTCGGCGCGGTGCGGGCCGCTTTGAGTAAAGCCACGGGCAATATCCAGGCTTTGCTGTTGCACGAGTTGATCACTGAGCAGTAGCTCGTCCGGCCACCCGCGGCGATAGCGCAGGCTCATTGCATGGTCTTCGCCGAAAAAACATCGCAATAATCGCTGAATTTCAATCTGCAACTGATCGAATATTTTTCGGCGGTGCTTGTCCACCCGCTCTGCCGAATCCGCAAACTCCTGGTTCCACGCTGACAGCTGGTGATGTCGGCCCTGCCGTAACAACGCGTTGCGCTGTTTCAATATGCGATTGAAACGCTGCCAGTCGGCGAGGTAGGCTTGTTCCACGTGAAACACCGACCAATCCAGATAGCGCCGACGAAGATTAGGTCCATCTTCGAGCAAGCGATGATGGCCCGGCTCCAGAACAAGTACCGGGCATAGCCGCGCTAGATCGCTGATCCGAGGTGCTTTGGCTTGACCGATGCGAATCTCCAACCCATCAAGTCGTTTCTGGATTGCGATGTGTGTACGCCCGTTAAATTGGTCGATCAAGCCTGCCCTGACCAAGGCAAATTGTGCGTCATCAGCAATCAGCCGTCGGTTGCTTGCCGATCGGAAACTGTGTCCACGGCCTAACAGATACAAGGCTTCAAGGATGCTGGTTTTACCGGCCCCATTGTCCCCAATCAAGAAGTTCTGCTGCGGAGTCGCTTCGAGGATAACGTTGTTCAGACAACGTATGCCTTGAATCTGGATGGATTCAAAGTGCACGTAGGGAAGATTACAGTCTCATCGGCATGATGACGTATTTACAGCTGTCGTTACCCGGTTCGAGTAACAGGCCACTGTGATCAGGACTCGACAGTCCGAGGCTGAACTGATCGGTACTGATCACCGAAAGTGCATCCAGTAGATAGTTCACATTGAAGCCGATATTGAGCTTTTCTCCAACATACTCGACTTCAAGTTCCTCTTCGGCTTCCTCGTGTTCAGGATTATGCGTTTGCAGCTTTAGAGAACGGTCTTCAAGAACCAGCCGAACGCCCCGGAATTTTTCGTTGGACAAGATCGCCGCACGCTGCAAGGCCGAGCGTAAAGCGTCACGGTCGCCCGTGACCCATTTGTCACTCTGGGTCGGAACCACCCGTTCGTAGTCCGGGAAACGTCCTTCAATCAACTTGCTGGTCAATCGAATGTGCCCAAGTTGAATCTGGATGTTGTTTTCGTTGAACTTGATACTCAGATCGCTGGTTCCCGCGCTCAAGAGTCTCTGTAATTCAGTGACGCCTTTTCGTGGAACGATGATTTGCGTGTTGGTCAATTCCGGTTGTTCAAGCTCAAGTTCGCATAACGCGAGCCGGTGCCCATCGGTCGCTACGGTTCGAATCGTTGATGGGGAAAACTCGAAGAATAGACCGTTGAGATAGAACCGTACATCCTGTTGGGCCATGGCGAACTGGGTGCGCTGGATGAGCTCCGCCAATTGCTGTCGGGTGATGTCAAGTTGCTGATTGGCTTCCAGTTCACTCTGAGATGGAAATTCGTCAGCAGGCAGAGTTGCCAGAAGGAAACGGCTACGTCCACTGCGAAGCCGCAGACGGTTGCCATCGATCTGAAAATGGATCTCGCTGCCTTCAGGCAATCCCCGACAGATGTCGTGCATTTTGCGGGCAGGGACGGTGGTTTTCCCTGAATGTTCTCCGTGTACCAAGGTTTCTGCTCGGAGTTCCAGTTCAAGATCAGTTCCGGTCATGCAGAGCTGATTGTCCTGTAGCTCCAGGAGAACATTCGAAAGTACAGGCATCGTCTGGCGTCGTTCGACAACGCCGATGATGGCTTGCAGGGTGGAGAGTATGTCGTCTCGATTTGCGCTGAACTTCATCTTAATTAATATAGATATATCTTCCTTATCTTATTGTATTAATAATTATAGTTGCCGGTTATAACTGTTGATACACGAGATAAGTGATTGTTTTTGTTTAGCTTTTTACAATGCTAAAGATGTGGATTAGCAAAGGTACCAAGCCCCCTGTCGCTTGTGGATAAGCTGTGTTGCAAATTGTACAGATTTGCCCTTTGCATGATGTTACGAGCTTTTCCACAGTTTGTTCCAGGCTTTGTGCACTACTGATTCAATTTCCGCTGGAGGGTTTTGTAATCGTCCTGGATCTGATGGTTTTCGGTGCACAACTGGGCGACTTTTCTACAGCCGTGGAGGACCGTCGTGTGGTCGCGACCACCGAAGGCTTCGCCGATTTCAGGCAAGCTATGCCGAGTGAGTTCCTTGCACAGCGCCATGGCAACCTGTCGCGGTCTGGCTACGGTTTGTCGCCGGCTTTTCGACAGCAGGTCGTCGCGACGAATACCGTAGTATTCCGCGACCTTCTTCTGGATATTTTCGATCGTAATGACTTTGTCGTGAGAACTCAGCATGTGCCGAAGGGCCATTCGGGCGAAATCGACGGTGATCGGGTCACCGGTAACGCTCTGATTGGCTTTTAGGGTTTTCAGCGCGGCTTCCAGTTCCCGAACATGGGAACGAATCCGTTCCGCAACGAAAAATGCCACGTCCTCACTGAGAACCACGTTCTCGAGTTCGGCTTTCTTGAGCAGAATCGCCGCCCGGGTTTCAAGTTCGGGCGGTTCGATGAACACGGTCATGCCGCCAGCAAATCGGCTCTTGAGCCGCTCATCGATGCCATCGAGTTCCCGCGGGTACTTGTCACTGGTCATGACCACCTGATGACCGTCTTCCAATAGGGCATTGAAAGTGTGAAAGAACTCTTCCTGAGTTCGTTCCTTGTTCGCGAACAAGTGGATGTCGTCAATCAGCAAAGTGTTGACCGTACGATAAAAGTCTTTGAATTCATTGATCTTATCGTGTCTTAACGCATTCACCATATCGTTGACGAATCGCTCGACGGCAAGAAACACCACCCTGAAGTTCGGGTTCTTTTCCCGCAGTGTGTTGCCGATCGCATGCATCAGATGGGTCTTACCCAGGCCGGTACTGCCGCAGATCAGCAGGGGGTTGTAGGCCTGCCCTGGATTGGCGGCCACCTGTTCCGCAGCCGCCTTGGCGATCTGATTGGATTGCCCTCGCACGAAGTTATCAAAAACATATTTGGCATTGAGTCTGCTGCCCTGCAGGGCAGGACGACTGGCCTGTGCTCGCTTCGGTTCAGCCTGATCATCACCGACTCGAAGCCGCACTTCCTGGATACGCCCGGCGGAAATCTCCTTCAATGTCTCCAGGATACGAAATTGATAGCGTCCTTTGACTTGCTCCAGGACCACTTGGTTGGGCGCTATGAGCTCGAACCATTGGCCATGGTTATGGCCTTTGAGCGGACGCAGCCAGGTATTGATATCGGCCTCCGCCACATCAGATTCCAGCCATCGCAGAGTTTTATTCCAGATTGATTCAGTCACGAAGTTGCTTAGGTGGTGTAGGTGAATTGGTGGATGACTTGCGGCCCCAGGTGCCTACCGGCTAACATGCATCGGTTCCCCATCCAATTTAAGAGTATTTACGCATGAAACGCACGTATCAACCCAGTGTGATTCGCCGCAAGCGTACGCACGGATTCCGTGCCCGCATGGCAACAAAAGGCGGTCGCCGGGTCATCAATGCCCGTCGTGCCAAGGGTCGGCATAGCCTGGCGCCGTAGTCTGAGCGGTTACGCATATCCCCGCGGGGTCCGCTTATGTCGTCCGGCAGAGTTTACGCGAGTTTATCGCGGCGGGCGGCGGATCACCGCGGGATGTCTGCAGATTTGTTACGCGCCTGCCGCAGATGGACAAGCGCGCTTAGGGCTGGCTATCGCCAAGCGGGTTTTGCCTCGTGCGGTTGATCGCAATCGGGCTAAACGCCTGGTCAGAGACGCTTTCCGGCACCAGCACACGGATCTGCCGGCCCTGGATATTGTGGTTTCCGTGCGTGGACGTAAGCAGCGCGGCGTGCCGGATCACATCATTCAAGATTTGAATAGATTATGGCTGCGCTTGGTAACGGGCTAAAATACCTGCTCATTACCTTGATCAAGCTTTACCGCCTGGTTCTCAGCCCGTTGTTGGGGCCACGCTGCCGATTTCACCCCACTTGTTCGCAGTATGCGCTGGAGGCACTTCAGCGGCACGGATTGCTACGTGGTCTCGGCTTGAGCTTGCGTCGCATTGTGCGCTGCCACCCAGGTTGCCCCGGAGGGGTCGACCCGGTACCGAAATAGGGTTTGGCCTAGAAAATGGAAAATCTCCGCATGGTTTTGTTCGCCGCTCTGGCGGGCATCGTGTTCCTGATGTATCAAGCTTGGCAGAAGGACTACCCGGCTTCAGCGGACATTCCGCAGACAGCGCCCGTTTCGAATGCCGTTGCGCCGTTCGAATCGGCGGCCATTGACCCCTCAGATGAGGGGGTTCCGGCCTTGGGCGCAAGCAGTGAAGCCACCGCGCCGGCGCTACCAGCGAGCGCAGAAGGCCTGAGCAGTGCCGGACAGATCGAGGTCCTTACCGATGTCTACCGGATCGTCATTGATCTGGCTGGCGGGGATATTCGCCGGCTGGAGCTACGCAATTACCCCTTGACCAAAGATCAACCCGATGTGCCGATGCAGCTGCTCAATGACGCGCTGCCCCAGTTTTTCGTGCTGCAAAGTGGATTGGTGGATGAAGCGGGCCAGGCGCCTGATCACAAGACGCTTTACCAGTCAGACCGGCAAAGATACGAGCTCGCCAGCGGTGCACAGAGCCTGGTCGTCCCACTGCGCTGGACTGGAGCTGACGGACTGCGGGTGGAAAAGGTGTACCGCTTCGAACGGGGCAGTTACCAGCTGAATCTGTTGTACCGCATCGAGAACGCCAGCGAACAGGCGCGTGCGCTCAGTCCGTATTTGCGGATGTGGCGTACCTCGCACAAGGCCGGTGGTGAGCCCCCATTCATTCAAAGTTTCATCGGCGCTGCCTTGTATACCCGTGACACGGACGGCAGCTACAAATACAAGAAACACGATGAAAAGGACCTGGGCAAAGAGCCGATTGCGGTCGAACAGCAGGGCGGTTGGGCCGGCATGTTGCAGCACTATTTCGTCGCCGCGATTCTGCCGCCGCAGGAAGAATTGAATCGGTTTTATCTTCGCCCCGGAAAACGCTACGGCTTCGTGGCTGAATACGTCGGTGAACGATCTGAACTGGCGCCCGGTGAGGGACGAGAACTGCCACTGCGCCTCTACGTCGGGCCAAAGATGCAGCAAAAGCTCGAAGCCATTGCTCCGGGCCTGCAATTAACGGTGGATTATGGTCTGCTGACCCCGATTGCGGAGCCCCTGTTCTGGGTTCTCAACAAGCTGCACGGACTGACCGGCAACTGGGGCTGGTCCATCATCCTGTTGACTTTGCTGATCAAGTTGGCCTTCTACAAGCTGTCGGAGGCCCAGTACCGCTCCATGGCGCGGATGAAAAAATTCGCCCCACGGATTCAATCGATCAAAGAACGTTATGCGGATGATCGAGAGCGCCTTCACCAGGCCATGATGGACCTGTATAAAAAAGAAGGCTTCAATCCGCTGGCAGGTTGCTGGCCGATGCTGGTGCAGTTTCCGGTTTTCATCGCCTTGTATTGGGTTCTGCTCGAAAGCGTTGAACTGCGTCAGGCGGATTTCATGTTCTGGTTGAATGATCTGTCCAGCCCTGATCCGTATTACGTCATGCCCGTCCTGTTCGGAATCTCCATGTATCTCCAGCAAAAGCTGTCGGGACAGGCGATGACGATGGAACCGATGCAGCAGCGCATCATGACGCTGATGCCAATCGGTTTGACCTTTTTCTTTGCTTTCTTTCCTGCGGGTCTGGTGGTGTACTGGTTCGTCAGCAATGTGATCGGCATTGCTCAGCAGTGGTTCATTACCCAGCGGCTGGAAAAAGAGGACGCTGGCAAGACCAAGAAACGCTAGGTTCCCTATGGTTGCTGGGGTGAATGAGGCTATCGAAACCATCGCGGCGATCGCCACCCCCCCAGGGCAGGGCGGTATCGGAATCATTCGGGTGTCCGGCCCGCAAGCCTTGGTCATAGCCGACGAAATCGCCGACGCGACACCGCGGATAGGCCATGCTCAGTACAGCGCATTTCGCGCCAAGGATCAGCAAATCATCGATCAGGGCGTGCTGCTCTGTTTCGCTGCGCCGCATAGTTTCACCGGCGAAAATGTTGTGGAATTTCAGATTCACGGTGGCCAGTACGTCTTGGCGGCCTTGCTCAACGAACTTTGTCAAAGCTACCGCGTGCGGCTGGCTCGGCCGGGAGAGTTTTCAGAGCGCGCTTTTCACAACGGCAAACTCGATCTGGTTCAGGCCGAAGCCATCGCCGATTTGATCGCGGCAGGCTCCAGCGCAGCAGCACGGGCCGCACAACGTTCCTTGAATGGCGTGTTCTCGGCGCGCTGCCATGCCCTCCACGACGGCTTGCTGGATTTGCGCATGCGTCTGGAGTCGGCGATCGATTTCCCAGAGGAAGACATCGACTTCCTGTCCGACCCGGAATTGCTTGAGCGCTGGCAAGCGCTCCACGTGGAACATGCGCAGTTGCTCGCCCAAGCCAGCCATGGGGTTGTTCTCAATCAGGGGCTGACCATTGTTCTCGCAGGCGCGCCGAATGCCGGAAAATCGAGCATTCTCAATAGCTTAAGTAAACGCGAGGCCGCGATTGTCACGCCGCTGCCGGGGACTACGCGAGATGTTCTGAGCGAACGCATCCAGCTCAATGGCGTACCCGCGACCCTGATCGATACCGCCGGCTTGCGCGACAGTGACGATCCAATTGAACAGGAGGGCGTGAGAAGGGCACGCCAAGCGGCGGCGACGGCGGACTACTTGCTCCATGTCCAGGCTCCGGACATCGTCAATGATCGCGCGCCTCCCACCCAAGCCCGTATTATCGAGGTCTGGAACAAGTGTGATCTGGTTGACCACCCGGCCGGATGGATGGATTCGAGCCACTCAGCCATCCGCGTGTCGGCACAGACCGGTGACGGTTTGGACCTGCTGGTTGATGAATTGGCCGGACAGCTCAGCATCGGCGGCGGCGACTTCAGTGCGCGTCAACGTCATGTCGATGCTCTTCGTCAGTTTGGTGAGCACCTGGCCAAGGCCGGCCAACACCTGAAGGCCGGTTGCGGAGAACTGAGCGCGGAAGAATTACGCCTGGCTCAGCAGCGGCTCGGTGAAATTACCGGACAAGTTCACAGCGATGAACTGCTCGGCCGAATTTTTTCAAGCTTCTGTATCGGCAAATAGGGCTTTTCACCCGGAAAAGATGCTCAGATTAGCGTAGTCTGACGGCAGACGGACGCCTATAATCGATCATTCGAGCATGGTCACTCGCTGAAGACTCCGATGGGGATCGGAAAAGCCATGCTTAGGTGTTCTTGGTAACTTGGCATCAGATGGGAGACAGCATGGCGGAACGTGACCCGGCAGTTCAGCAGGACGTGGACCCACAAGAAACACGGGAATGGCTCGAAGCGCTGGAAGCAGTCATCGAGCGAGAGGGGCCGGAGCGGGCTCATTTCCTGCTCGAAGAGCTGATCGACAAGTCGCGACGATCCGGGGCCTACATCCCCTACTCTCCTAATACCGCCTACGTGAATACCATTCCGCCCCATGCGGAAGAACGTTCTCCCGGTGATCATGCCCTGGAATGGCGAATCCGTTCTCTGGTCCGCTGGAATGCCATGGCCATGGTCATCCAGGCCAACCGGGCCAACGACGGCATCGGTGGGCATATTGCGAGTTTTGCCTCTGCCGCCACCCTGTACGATGTTGGGTTCAATCATTTTTTTCGCGGCGCCGATCACCCGTCAGGCCAGGACCTGTTGTACATCCAGGGGCACTGCGCTCCCGGCGTGTATTCGCGTGCCTTCCTTGAAGGTCGCCTGAGCGAGGATTTGCTGCAAAATTTCCGTTTCGAAGTGGACGGAAAAGGCCTGTCCTCGTACCCCCATCCCTGGCTAATGCCCGACTTCTGGCAATTTCCCACCGTCAGCATGGGCCTGGGACCGATCCAGGCCATTTATCAGGCCCGCTTGATGAAGTACCTGCACAGTCGCGGTCTGGCTGATATGGCCGATCGAAAGGTCTGGTGCTTCTGCGGTGACGGGGAAATGGATGAGCCCGAATCACTCGGCGCCATCGATATCGCCGCCCGGGAAAAGCTGGACAATCTGATATTCGTGGTCAATTGCAATCTGCAACGCCTGGACGGACCCGTCCGAGGTGATGGCAAAATCATCCAGGAGCTCGAGGGTTCCTTCCGCGGCGCAGGCTGGAACGTGATCAAGGTGATCTGGGGAGCCTTGTGGGATCCTCTGCTGGCCCAGGATGCCGATGGCAGTTTGCGTCACCTGATGGATGAAACCGTGGACGGTGAATATCAGGCGTACAAGGCCAAGGGCGGGCGTTATACGCGCGAGGAATTCTTTGGCAAGTATCCGGCCACCGCCAAGATGGTGGCGAGCATGTCAGATGAAGACATCGCCCGTTTGAATCGGGGCGGCCATGACCCGCACAAGGTCTATGCGGCCTATCACCGTGCGGTCAATAATGCCGATGGACGCCCCACGGTCGTGCTGGCCAAGACGGTCAAGGGGTACGGCATGGGTGAAGCCGGCGAAGGCCAGAACATCACGCATTCGCAGAAGAAGATGGGTGAGGTCGCGCTCAAGGAGTTCCGGGATCGCTTCCAGATTCCCATTTCTGACGAGCAGCTTCAGGCGACGCCGTTCTACCGACCCGCCGAAGATTCAGAAGAGATCGTCTACCTGAAGCAGCGCCGCGAAGCGCTCGGTGGCCCCCTGCCTGCACGCAAACAGCACAGCGAGCCGCTGGAAATTCCACCCCTGAGCACATTTCAACGCCAGCTCGATGGCTCGGGCGAGCGCAACATATCCACCACGATGGCGTTCGTCCAACTTCTGCAGACCTTGATCCGGGACAAGAAAATCGGTTCCCGTGTGGTCCCGATTGTTCCAGACGAGGCGCGTACTTTCGGGATGGAGGGCATGTTCCGCCAGCTTGGCATCTATTCCGTGGTTGAACAGAAGTACAAGCCAGAAGACTCCGATCAACTCGCCTTCTATCGCGAAGACGTCAAAGGCCAGGTACTCGAAGAGGGCATCACCGAAGCGGGAGCGATGTCATCCTGGGTCGCCGCGGCGACCGCGTATTCAAATCACGGCACTCCCCTCATCCCGTTCTACGTGTTTTATTCCATGTTCGGGTTTCAGCGGATTGGCGATCTGGCCTGGGCTGCTGGCGACATGCGGGCACGTGGTTTTCTGTTGGGAGGGACCGCAGGGCGCACGACCTTGAATGGCGAAGGCCTGCAGCATGAGGACGGCCACAGCCACATCCTGGCCTCGACCATTCCCAACTGCAAGTCCTACGATGCCACCTATGCGTATGAGATCGCGGTGATCATTCACGAAGGCATGCGCAGCATGTACGCCGAGAATCAGGACCATTACTACTACCTGACCATCGAGAACGAAAACTATCAGCATCCCGCCATGCCTGAAGGTGCCGAAGCCGGCATCATGCGCGGCTTGTATGCTTTCCAGCAGGAGCCAACACCGGGCGACAAGCATGTCCGGCTGCTGGGTTGCGGCGCCATTTTTCGCGAACTGCTGACTGCGGCCAAAATGCTGGCGGAAGACTGGGGGGTCAGCAGCGACATCTGGGCCGCGCCCAGCCTGACCGAATTGATGCGCGACGGTCAGGAGGCAGAACGGTGGAGTCGGCTGCATCCCACCGAAAACCGGCGTCTGAGCTATGTCGAAGAATGCCTGTCGCCGCGTAGCGGTCCGGTCATCGCCGCCACGGACTACCAGCGCACCTACGCCGAGTTTATCCGCCCCTATGTTCCAGCCGCCTACCATTGCCTGGGAACGGATGGATACGGTCGCTCGGATTCACGCGAGAAGCTCCGGGACTTTTTCGAAGTGGACGCGCGCTGGATCACGGTGACGGCATTACACGCGCTCGCCGCGGAGAACAGCGTAGAGCCGGGAGTCGTCGCCGAGGCGCTCAGCCGCTATGGCATCGATCCCGAAAAACTCAATCCGACCACGGTATAAGGCTCATGAGCATGGAAATCAAAGTACCGGATATCGGGGATTTCGACAGCGTTGAAATCATCGAAGTGCTGGCAGCCGTTGGCGAAACCCTGGACCTTGAGCAAGCCTTGCTGGTGCTGGAATCGGACAAGGCGACGATGGAAGTCCCCTGTCCGGCGGCCGGTGTCCTGCGCGAACTCAAGGTCAAGGTAGGCGACAAGGTGGCGCCAGGGGACCTCATCGGCATTCTGGATGTTGAAGAAACCGCCACCGAGGCGGCTCCCGAGTCCAAGCCAGACGCCACGCCAGCTCCAGCTTCCGCTCCACAGCCTGAACCGGTGGCTCCGCCGGCGCCTCCTGCGGCTGCGCCTCCTGCACCTGCGCCAGCCAGTCCGGTGACGCCACGATCCAGCCGATCTAGCCCTGCGCATGCCAGCCCCTCGGTGCGTTTGTATGCACGCGAGCTGGGTGTGGACTTGCAGGCCGTGTCAGGCACCGGTCCCAAAAACCGCATTCTGAAAGAAGATGTACAGGCGTTCGTCAAAGCTTCTTTGGCCGGTGCTGCGGCCCCCGCCGCTGGCGCCAGTGGCGTGCCCGCCATGCCCGCGGTGGACTTCAGCAAGTTCGGTGAAGTCGAACATCAACCCCTGGCACGGATTCGCAAGCTTTCAGCCGCCAACCTGCATCGTAACTGGCTCGTCGTCCCGCATGTCACGCAGTTCGAAAGTGCCGACATTACCGACCTGGAAGCGTTCCGCAAGGCGGAGTCAGCGCGCGGTGAAGTCAAGCTCACTTTGCTGCCATTCGTGATCCGCGCCGTGGCGCTGGCCCTCAAACGCTATCCGGAGTTCAATAGCTCACTGGCTCCAGACGGCGAATCACTGATTCTCAAACGGTACTGCCATATAGGTTTTGCGGCGGATACCCCCAACGGTCTGGTGGTACCGGTTATTCGCGACGTCCTGCACAAGTCCGTTACCGAGCTGGCCCTGGAAGCCGGCCAGCTGGCGGCGGCCGCACGAGACGGCAAGCTGAGTCCGGCCCAGATGCAAGGCGGGTGTTTCTCCATCTCAAGCTTGGGCGGCATCGGCGGCGAACATTTCACTCCGATCGTCAATGCACCGGAGGTTGCCATCCTGGGCGTCTCGCGCGGCAAGATTCAGGCGGTATGGGACGGCCAGGCCTTTCAGCCACGGCTGATGTTGCCGCTTTCCCTGTCTTACGATCACCGTGTCGTCGATGGCGCCGCCGCAGCCCGCTTTGCCGTGTTGCTTGCGGACCTGCTGGGTGACATTCGCCGGCTGTGCTTGTGAACGGGTTTGCGCAAGTGGCGGGGAACAGGCCGGACCGAATGGTCAGCTCGTCGGGCTGTGCAGCCGCAATCAACCCGGTGCTATCGGTTAACTCACTGATGGGAAACATGTCATGAGCAGCGAAATTCGCGTTCCGGACATCGGAGATTTCGACAGCGTCGAGGTCATCGAAGTCCTGGTGGAAGTGGGAGACGTCGTCGAAGTGGAAACTTCGCTGATCGTGCTGGAATCCGACAAGGCGACGATGGATGTGCCGGCACCACTGGCCGGTACGCTTACTGAATTGCTGATATCCGTGGGCGATAAAGTGGCGCCGGGAGATTTGATTGCCCGCATCGACACGGGAACTCAGGCGGCCGAACCCGCGTCGGCCGACGAAGCCGCCAAACCGGCGGTACAGGCCGCGCCAGCCGTGCCGCCGGAAGCTTCTGCGCCGGTGGATGAGGTGGCCTATGACGTCCTGGTCATGGGGGGTGGGCCAGGCGGCTACACCGCGGCTTTTCGAGCGGCCGACCTGGGTCTCAAGACGGTCCTGGTCGAGCGTTACGACACGCTGGGTGGGGTTTGTCTGAACGTGGGTTGTATTCCCTCCAAAGCGCTATTGCATACTGCCCACGTTATCGATGAAGCAGCTGCGATGGAGCAACACGGCGTGAGCTTCGGTTCGCCACAGATCAACCTGGAAAAACTGCGGGGTTTCAAACAATCCGTGGTCAAGCAGCTGACCGGTGGACTGGTTCAGCTGGCCAAACAGCGCAAGGTCGACGTGGTTCACGGTACGGCCCGATTCGCCGGCCCCAACAGCGTCCAGGTCGACGGCCCGGGCGGAGCCCGGCAACTGCAGTTCCGTCACGCCATCATTGCCGTGGGTTCCCAATCCGTGCGTCTGCCCGGTATGCCCTGGGATGATGAGCGTCTGATCGACTCCACCGGTGCGCTGGAACTGAAGGACATGCCCGGTCGCATGCTGGTTATCGGCGGAGGCATCATCGGTCTGGAAATGGCCAATGTATACGCCGTGCTGGGCAGTTCGGTTGATGTCGTCGAACTGACACCGGGTCTGGTGCCGGGCTGCGACCCCGATCTGGTCAAGCCCTTGAGCAAGCGTATGGCCAAGCGTCTCGACAATATCTGGCTGGGCACCAAGGTGACCCAGGTCGAGGCGGCAGGTGAAGGATTACGGGTTCACTTTTCCGGCGACCAGGCCCCTGAGCCGCAGATTTATGGCCGGGTTCTGGTCGCGGTCGGTCGCAAGCCCAATGGCCACACGATCGACGCGCAAACCGCTGGCGTTCAGGTTGATGATCGCGGCTTCATTCCAGTCGATCGGCAGATGCGGACCAATGTGCCGCATATTTTCGCGATTGGCGATGTGGCGGGACAGCCGATGCTGGCGCACAAGGCCACTCACGAAGGCAAGACGGCGGCGGAGGTGATCGCCGGTCATAAGGCCGAGTTCGACCCCTCCTGTATTCCGTCCGTGGTGTACACCGACCCCGAGGTCGCCTGGGTCGGCCTGACCGAAACCCAGGCCAAGGAACAAGGAATCGCTTACGACAAGGGACAATTCCCCTGGGCGGCCAATGGTCGTTCTCTGGGCATGGGCAATCAGGATGGCTTGACCAAAATCCTGTTTGATGCCCAGACGGGGCGTTGCATCGGCGCCGGTGCGGTTGGACCTAATGCGGGTGAATTGATGGCGGAGTTGGGCTTGGCCATTGAAATGGGGGCCGATGCCGAAGATATCGGCCTGACCATCCACGCGCATCCCACCCTGTCGGAAACTGTTGGCATGGCAGCCGAAGCCGCAGCGGGCACCCTGACCGACCTGTATATGCCGAAAAAACGCTAAGCAGAGATCAGCCGGCGGTCCGGCTTCCTAGCCGGGATTGATTTCACTTTCCTGCACGATGCGCCATTGGCCGTCCTGGTCGTGGCGCCAGAACTGGTGCTTCCGATCGACTGAGGAATAATTGTTGCTGCGGTAATCCTGGGTGAATTCGACCAGACGCAGTTCGGCCTCGTCCGGATAATCAAACACATTCAGATCGCTTAGCTCGACGTCAATGAAGGTCTTGTGTTGATTGACTCGCCGTTTGTGCTGCGCGAACTGGGCTCGGTCCATATCCGCGTGCTTGAAGTCCGCCGCATAAAAATCCAGGTAACGGTCCGTATCGCCCTGGTTCCAGGCGGCGCGCCAGGCTTCGAGCCGAGTCAGGAAACTCTGCCGGCGTTGCCGCTGTTCGCCCGGATCCAGCCAGGCCAGTCGATCGGTAAACACCACCCGGGTCTGTTGCGGCGTGACGAAGGGCTTCAAACTGTCCAGATCGTCATTGCCGATGGCCACGCAACCTTCGCTGGAGCGTGGAGGACGGCTGAAATTCTGCCGTGGCACCCCGTGCACCCAGATGCCATAGCCCGTGCGACCGGCCCGCTGATCCCAGCTATTCGGGTAATCCACCGGAAAAGCACCGCTGCCATACAGCTCGGGAAGCGCGTCATCGGCGATATAGCGGGTGATCGTGTAGACGCCGATTGGCGTGCGGCCATCATCCTGCAGCAGCTTGCGCGTCCCATTCTTGCCGATCGACGCATACATGTGACGCAGAACCCGCAGTTCACCCCCATTTTCAAGCAGATACACGCGCCGTTCCGCCAGATCCGCGAGGATGATGTGTTCCACCTGTGGGCTCAATTCCAGCAGTACGTTCGGTACTTTTCCGGCATTCAGCGCAGCGTCCGGAGCGTCATCCCAATGCAGGCCGGACTGGCTGATGACCTCATCCAGTGGCGCAATCCCGGCGCGGTCCATTTGCAGAACCTGACGAAAGCGGAAATCGGCGGGCGTATTGACCAGATCCTCGGGCGCAGGCAACAGACTGCCGGCCGTCGCCAGGCTGCACCACAGTCCGAGGAAGACACCGGCGAAACCTTGCAGCTGGCGCTGATGAGCCTGGAACATTCCGATAGCCCCGTTTACGGAATCAGTTAACCACACTTTCCTGGTAGATCAGCCACTGATCTCCAGTGCGCTTGAGCTTGATCTGTTTGCGCACCTGGTCGGAGTAGGTATCTGATTCATAAATCTGCAGAAACAAGACCCGGGCGTGATCGGCATCCTCCTGAACCACTTGAGGATTCAATACCTGAATGGAGATCGAACGGGGGCGTACCACGCGGGTGCGGCGTTGTGATTCCCAAACGCTCCTGCTGACGCCGCTGGCGGGAACGAAATCCTGGCTGTAGGTCGCCAGATAAGCCGGCACATCCTGGCTGGACCAGGCCGCGCTCCAGCGCTCCAGCGCGGCCAAGATGGCCGCCTTGTCCGGAGCGGTGCTTGCTGCCCGCGGCATACTGGGCGCCGTCGCGGGGCGAGCCAGAATCGGCGCGGTACTGGTGGCAACGGCCGTAGCGGGCGCCGCCACTGCCGGCTTGGGTGCGGGCGCGGCTTGTTGCCGCGCTGGCGCCGCCGGAGCCAGAGTCTGAGGGCTCGGCACGGCGCCATCCTTGAGCTGAGTCAATTGTGCAATCAGATCCAGTTTGGTCTTCAAGGCCGGATTGTTCTTCTCCAGCACCACGGCGCGGTTATAGGCTGCATTGGCCAGCGCGGTATAGATATCGCCCAGATTCTCATGAGCTGTGGCATAACTGGGATGCGCGACCAGGGCCGATTCCAGGGCATCCCGGGCTTCCTCGTACTGCCCGGCCCGGGCATACAGTACCGCCAGATTATTGTAGGGTTCGGGCAGCTCCGGGAAGTCCCGCACCAGGTCGGCAAAGACGGTGATCGCCTCTTCATCCTGTTTGAGCATGACCAGCGCGAGACCCTTGCTGAACCTGGCCTCGGCATCCTGAGGTTTGCGATCCAGATACTTGTTGAGCTCTTCAAGGGCCGCCTGGTATCGACCTTGACTCAGCGCGCGTTGCCCTTCTTCCAGGGATTGAGCGAAAAGCGTCGGAGAAAGCAACAGGAGGCAGAGGCAAAAAGTTCTTTTCACAGGCAAAAAATCCGTCGCGAAATGGGTATTGTGGGCGGGGGAAATCATAACAGCTTGAAAGCGAGCGTGGCTGAGTTGGCTACGCTGGCCGAGAGAACCTCGGTTGGCGCCGAATGAGCTGTGCAAATCATAGGCCGCGGGCGGCGACAATGGCGTCCCAGGCCGAGCGGATCCTGCGGACTTGCTCCTCGGCCTGTTGACGCATGGCATCGGGCATTTCCTGGGCGGCCAATTTGTCCGGATGGTGCTTGCTCATCAACCGACGGTAGGCTTTCTTGGCTTCGGCGTCCGAAGCGGAGCTTGAGACTCCCAGCACCTTGTAAGCTTCCGCCAGCGTATCCCGGTTTGTCGGCGCGCGACTCGTGCTGCCGTAAGCGCCAAAGCCACCGGTGATGAGCGCCATCATCTGCTCGAATTCGGCAACCGGAATCCCCAGGCCGCCGGCGATCTTGATCAACAGCACCCGTTCCGCGGGATCGAGCTTGCCGTCGGCTGCGGCGCCAGACAGCAGAATCTCCAGACACAGGCGCAGCCAGAGAATCCTGCCGCCGCAAAGCTCGCGCAGCTCGCGGCTGGCCTGATCGGGGTCGAAACCGGGTGTTTTGCCTCGATTGAAACCCGCGATAGCCGCCTGACGCGCCTCCCCGACAATGCGCAGCCGCTGCAGAATACCTTCGGCCGCCTGGATCTCCACGGCACTGACATGGCCGTCGGCCTTGCAGACGCAGCCCATCAGCTCGAAGCACTTCTCGACTATGGCCTGCTGTTTGTCGGCATCCGGTGGCCGGATCATGCGCACGGATCTATCGAACCAGTGGCCGATGAATATCCCGATAAATGCGCCGAAGACTCCGCCCATCATAAAGCCGAGAGCGCCGGCGATCAGTTTTCCTCGCATAGGGATGGCGCGTTACTTCGCAATTGGTGCCGAAAAAGGCTGTTGGGTCCGGTCCGGCATTCTCTGCCAGTTCAGGACAAAAAAGCCCGCGGCATCATGCGACGCGGCGGGCTTGGCGTTTCTTGATGGCCCTACAGCGCGGCTTCCAGTTCCGGACAGACCTTGAACAGATCACCGACCAGGCCCAGATCAGCCACTTCGAAGATCGGCGCATTCTCGTCGCTGTTGATCGCGACGATGGTGCCGGCGTCCTTGATGCCAGCCAGATGCTGGATCGCACCGGAGATGCCGATGGCGATATACAGTTCCGGGGCGATGATCTTGCCGGTCTGGCCGACCTGCATGTCATTGGGCACAAAGCCGGAATCCACCGCTGCCCGGGAGGCACCACAGCCGGCACCCAGCTTGTCCGCAAGGCTGAAGATCACCGAGAAGTTCTCTCCTGAGCCGACGCCACGCCCACCCGAGACCACTTTGGCGGCCGTCTGCAAATCAGGCCGATCACCGCCACCGGTGGTCTGACCGACCAGGCGGGTGTGTGTAGGCAGTTCCACATCAACGCTGGCGTCTTCGACGGCAGCGCTGTTGCCGAGCGGGGCATTGGAGAAGGAGGCCGAGCGTACCGTGCCGACGATGATATGGTCGCCTCCGGCCTTGACGCGGGTCACTGCGTTGCCGGCATAAATCGGCCGATCGAACTCGCGCTCGCCCAGTACATGCATGATGTCGGTGACCTGCGGCACGCCAAGCAGTGCGGCCACACGCGGCATGATGTCTTTTCCGGTCGTGGTATTGGCGGCCAGGATATGGGTGTAACCCTCGGCCATGGCGACAATCTGTGGCGCCAGAGTAGCCGCACGGATCGCGCCATTTTCCGCATTCGTCACCTGCAGCACCTTGGTGACACCCTGAATCTCGCCTGCGGCCGCAGCCGCGCCGCCGGCTTCGGCAGTGAATACGGCCACGTCAATGTCGCCGCCAATCAGCGCGGCGCAGGCCACGGCCTTGCCGGTCGTTGGATGCAATTCACCGCCGAGGGTCTCGGCAATAATCAAAGTCTTAGCCATTACACCAGCCCCTTGTCTTTCAATGCCGCTACCAGTTCTTCCACGCTCTTGACCATCCGGCCGGGTTCACGGGCAGGCGGCGGTGCGGTGGAAACGGTTTCCAGTGTGGGTACCGCGATGTCGAATTCGCTGAGTTCCAGCTTTTCCATCGGCTTGCGCTTGGCCTTCATGATATCCGGCAGCTTGATGAAGCGGGGTTCGTTCAAGCGCAGGTCGGCGCTGATGACCGCCGGTAGATCGACTTCGAGGGTTTCATTCCCGGCGTCAATTTCACGATCGACCGTGGCTTTGCCGTCAGCGATCTTGATCTGTGAGGCAAAAGTCGCCTGCGGCCAATCCAGCAAGGTGGCGAGCATCTGCGGAGTCTGGTTGGCGTCGTCATCAATGGCCTGCTTGCCGGCGATGACCAGGTCGGCATTTTCACGCTTGACCAGCTCGGCAAGAATGCGCGCCGCCTGCAAAGGCTGAATGTCTTCGTCGGTGACCACGTGGATGGCCCGGTCGGCACCGCGCGCCAGTTCCGAACGCAGCTGGTCCTCGGCTTTGCCGGTGCCGATCGTTACCACCACGACTTCGCTGATCACGCCGGCCTCGCGCAGCTGCAGCGCGGCTTCGTTGGCAATTTCGTCGAAGGGATTGACGCTCATCTTCACGCCATTCAAATCGACGCCGGTGCCATCGCCCTTCACCCGGATGCGGACGTTATAGTCCACGACCCGCTTAATGGGTACTAATGCTTTCATTCACTTACTCCATTTTCTACTGGTCCGAGACCAGCCCGTTTGTATCGTCAAGCTGCGGATTGATGCAGCGACAGCCGTCCTCAGCAGCCGCCATGAAGCGGCTCGGCATCGCCTGATCACATCAACTGATAATTCGGCCCCGAACCCCCTTCCGGCGTGACCCAATTAATGATCTGATAGGGGTCTTTAATATCACAAGTCTTGCAGTGTACGCAGTTCGCCGCGTTGATCTGCAATTGTTTCCCCCCGTCCTTTTCGACCATTTCATAGACCCCGGCCGGACAGAAGCGGGTGCAGGGATTGGCGTATTCCTCCACACACTGCGTCGCACAGATGTTGGTATCGGCGACATGCAAATGTACCGGCTGGTCCTCGTCATGCTCGGTTGCGGCGAAGTAGACCGCGGATAAACGGTCGCGTGGCGGCAAACTCCGGGTGGTTTTGACCGGTGCCGGCTTGTTGGGGTCGCGTTTTTTCAGGGCGCTGTGATCAGCGTGGTTGCGCAGCGTATACGGCAGCAAGCCCATGGTGATCGTTTCCAGCCCGGAGATCAGCAGCGCGATCCACATGCCAAAATGGAAGGACGGCCGCAGATTACGCACCTTCTTGAGTTCCTTGCCCACTTCGCCGTCACGGATGCGCTGATCGTAACCGCTGGTCTGGCCCGCCTGGACCAGATGCTCGGCGGCTTCCATGCCGGCCTTCAGAGCCTGATGCACGCCCTTGATCTTCGGCACGTTCAGGGTTCCGGCGGCGTCACCGATCAATAGCGCGCCGGGCATTTCCATCTTCGGCAGCGATTGCCAGCCGCCTTCAACGATGGCGCGGGCGCCGTAGGAAACAATTTCCCCGCCTTCAAGCAGTGGTTTGATCTTGGGATGGTTCTTGAATTCCTGGAATTTCTCGAACGGCTCCAGATCCGGGTCGGAATAATCCAGGCCGACGACGAAACCGATGGCAATGCGGTTGTCTTCCAGGTGGTAGACAAAACTGCCGCCGTAGGTCTTGGAGTCCAGGGGCCAGCCCATGGTGTGCATCACCAGACCGGGCTTGCTGCGCCCTTCGGGCACGGTCCACAGTTCCTTGATACCGATGCCGTAGGTCTGCGGGTCGGCGTCCTTGTCCAGAGCGAATTTCTGGATCAGCTGCTTCGAGCAAGACCCCCGGCAGCCTTCGGCAAGAATGGTGACTTTGGCATGCAGATCCATGCCCGGCGTATAGCTGTCCTTGGGCTGGCCGGCCAGATCGACCCCCATATCGCCGGTGCGCACGCCCATGACTTCCCCGGCGTCGTTGAACAACACCTCACGAGCCGGAAAGCCGGGATAGATTTCGACGCCAAGTTCTTCAGCGGCTTCGGCCATTTTCTGGGTCAGCGCGCCCAGCGAGACGATGTAGTTGCCATGATTGTTCATCTGCGGCGGCACGATCGGAAACTTGAAGCTTCCGGTCTGCGTCATCATGTGCACTTCGTCTCCGCTCACCGGCACACAGACTTCGGGTGGGTTGTCCTTCCAGTTCGGCAGCAGAGCATCCAGCGCCGCGGGTTCGATGACCGCTCCCGCCAGGCTGTGCGCGCCGACGGTAGCGCCTTTTTCCAGTACGCAGACATTGCGCTCGGGATCCAGTTGCTTGAGACGGATTGCCGCTGCCAGCCCCGCCGGGCCCGCGCCGACAATCACGACATCAAATTCCATGACATCGCGTTCCACAGTCATCTCACACTCCCTCAATGCTCAGGTTCGGGCTCATTGTGAACCTGATCGGTGAATTTTACGCCGGTTGGGCGCGACCCAAGAAGCCGTAAGTGTAGCAAATACGCTGGCGTATGTTGCAGCGCACTAATCGCCTACGGTGAGCACTTTCATCGAGTTGGTGCCACCGGGGCCGGAAAAGTCACCCTTGGTCACCAGAACCCGGTCACCCTTGCCCAGCAGGCCACGGCTTTTCAGGCAGGCTGCCGCTTCCCGGCTAGCGGTCACCCCGTCCAGGTTGCTGGGGGTGAATTCGATCGGATAGACCCCACGGACCAGCGCCATGCGCCGCCGGGTCGATTCGTGCTGGGTCAGGGCGTAAATCGGAATCCGGGTGTCCATGCGTGACATCCAGATAGCGGTCATTCCGGATTCGGTCAGGGCGATGATCGCCTCCGCTCGGGTATGTCGGGCGGTATACACGGCGCTCATCGCAATGGCTTCGTCAATTGCTTCGAAATGCCGTTCCAGGGCCTTGAGCGACCGCAACGGCGGATCATAACGTTCGGCGCCAACGCAGATTCGCGCCATCGCCTCGACCGAGCGCACCGGATACTTGCCGGCGGCGGTTTCCGCCGAAAGCATCACCGCATCGGTGCCATCCATAACCGCATTGGCGACGTCGAGGACTTCCGCACGGGTCGGAATCGGGTTGACGATCATCGACTCCATCATCTGGGTCGCGGTAATCACCATCCGATTGCGTTCACGCGCTTCCGTGATGATGGATTTTTGCACCCCCGGCAAAGCCGGCTCGCCGATTTCCACCCCCAGGTCGCCGCGCGCAACCATCACGGCGTCGGACTCCAGCATGATCTCGACCAGATTGTCCACGGCCTCCGCCCGCTCGATCTTGGCCACCAGCTGCAGCTGTGGAGACGCGCCGGCGGCTTCGGCCAGCCAGCGCGCTTTCTTCATATCGTCGCCGGAGCGGGGAAATGACACCGCCAGGAAGTCCACGCCCAGTTCCACAGCAGTATTGATATCGGCGCGATCCTTGGAAGTCAGTGCCGCGGCGGACAGGCCACCGCCGAGCTTGTTCAGGCCTTTGCGGTTGGACAGTTCGCCGCCCTGTTCGACTTCGCAGTGCACCTCACTGCCCTTGATCTGCTTCACCACCAGACGCAGCAGTCCATCATTGAGCAGCAGCAGGTCGCCCGGCTTCACGTCCCGCGGCAGCGGGGCGTAACTCACCCCGACCCGTTCACCGTGTCCTGCATCAAAGGGATGCTCGGTGTCGAGAATGAAGGTCTGGCCCTCGACCAGTTGAATCGGGCCATCAGCAAAGCTTTCAACGCGGATCTTGGGTCCTTGCAGATCGGCCAGAATGCCCACATCGCGTTTTTCGGCGGCCGCCGCTTCGCGCACGGCTCTGACCCGCTCGGCGTGATCTGCGGCCGTGCCGTGGGAGAAGTTCAGCCGGACCACATCCACACCTGCGCGTACCAGTTTTTGCAGTACGCCGGGCTCATCGGTGGCTGGGCCAAGGGTTGCTACTATTTTTGTCTGCCGGTTCATCCGTTCATCCTGGCTTTTACGCTGTTGGTTTTCTGATCCAAAGATTGCGCCCGATCGATCCGGGTGCCCAGTTTAAGGCTGCTGTGAATGCGCGCCGCCCCCAGCGCATGGACGGCTTCATGGCAGGATTTGACTGCCGTGAGCACCGCGTCCCAGTCACCTTCGACATTGGTGCCGTAAGCATGCAGTTGCGGTTCCAGGCCGGCGGCCAGGAAGACTTCCTGGCAGCGCGCGATATAAGGACTGAGTGAGATGCCGACCCCCAGAGGAATCAAACAAAGCTCGATTTGTACCTGCATGTGACTCCCCCTGCACGCATCACGTCCCGCCTGCGCAAGCGGCCAGCTTACAACTCAGTCAGCCGTGGCACCAGCGTAGCGAAATTACACGGTGTGGTGCGGTGGTCCAGTTGCGTCAGCAGAATCTTTTCCCAGGCCAGCCGCACCGCGCCGGTCGATCCCGGCAAGCAGAACACCAAAGTACCATTGGCGCTGCCGGCCAGACAGCGCGACTGGATGGTCGAGGCGCCGATCTCGGCAAAGGAGAGCATCCGAAACAGCTCGCCAAAGCCTTCCAGGGCCTTGTCCAGCAGAGGGGCGACCGCCTCCGGGGTGCCGTCTCGACCGGTGATGCCGGTGCCGCCAGTGGTGATGACCACCTGCACCTGCGGATCGGCAATCCAGGCCGACAGGCTGGCCCGAATCGCGTACTTGTCATCGGCTACCAGGGCGCGACTGGCGAGCTGATGTCCCGCTTGCGTCAACGCCTCCGCCAGGAACATGCCCGAGCGATCGGTGTTCAGATCACGGCTGTCCGAAACCGTCAAGACCGCGATTTGCAGCGCCGTCATCCGGGTGCTCACAGCGGCTGGACCTCGCGCGCGATATTGCCTTTGCGATGCAGCACCGGAACAAACCGCACGCTCTGCCCCGCGCGGAGCGCATCCACGCTCTTAAGGTCGCGAAAATGCACGAAAAATTCGCGCTGCTCCTGGTCCATGATCCGACCGTAACCGCGTTCAACCGCGTATTCGATGACCTTGCCCTGACAGCACGCTGGACTCATGGCTGCACCCGGCCGCTGAATTCCAGACCGTTGATCACGCCCACATACTCGTCCCCGGGTTGCAGAGGGCCGACGCCCGCGGGGGTGCCGGTCAACAGGATGTCGCCGGGTTCCAGCACGAAAATATCCGCGGCCTCGGCCAGCAGCCGGGGAATCTGGTAGACCATCTGTGCGGTATTGCCGCTCTGGCGCAACTCGCCATTGACCGAAAAGACCAGCTCCGTGTTGGCCGGTTCGGGCACCTGGTCCGCGGACAGCATCGAGGTGATCGGGCAGGCGTTGGCAAAGCCCTTGCTGGCATCCCAGGGATAGCCTTGCTGGCGGAGTTTGGTCTGCAGATCGCGTAAGGTCAGATCGATCGCCAGCACGCAGCCGGCGATGGCCTGGTCCGGTATCCGGTCGCCCCGACTCAGCCGCTTGCCGATCACCAGGCCCAGTTCGATCTCATGGTGCACCGAGCCACGATCACGCGGAATGATCAGGGGGCCGGCGAAATCACACAGGCTGGTGCTGGGCTTGAGGAAGAAGGTCGGCTCGCTGGGTACGCTGGCCTGCATTTCCGCGGCGTGATCGGGATAATTCTTCGCCACGCAGACGATTTTCTGCGGTTGCCAGATCGACGCGCTGCCGTCGCTGTTTCGAAGTTGATAGTGCATCGGCAAATAGTACACATTCGGCGCCGTCACGGTGGTCCTGACGGCCATCGTTGCAAGCGCTGCTAGTAGCGCAACATTGCCTTGCCCACGGCTTCGATCACCGCCACCCGGGCATGCTGCTTGTTATTGCCGGCGATGACTTCCCAAGGAGCTTGCGGGGTACTGGTGCGCGCCAGCATGTCCTCGACCGCCTGGGCGTAGTCATCCCACTTGGCCCGATTGCGCCAGTCCTCCTCGGTCAATTTCCAGTGTTTCAGCGGGTTGAGCTTGCGGGCTTCGAAGCGGGCCAGCTGTTCCTCAGGACTTAAGTGCAGCCAGAATTTGAGCAGACGAATGCCGGATTCAACCAGCTCCTGCTCGAACTCGTTGATCTCCGCATAGGCCCGGCCCCACTGTGCGGCGCTGGCGTAGCCCTCGATACGTTCGACCAGCACCCGGCCATACCAGCTGCGGTCGAAGACGCACAGCTGGCCGGCGCGAGGCAAGTGGCGCCAGAAGCGCCACAGATAATGGCGGGCGAGTTCCTCGTCGGTGGGCGCGGCGATGGGAATCAGCCGGTATTGCCGGGCATCCAGGGGTCGCACCAGACGGCGTATCGCCCCGCCCTTGCCGGCGGCATCCCAGCCTTCAAACACCAGCAAGGTCGATCGCTGAGTGTGCTGTGCGCGCTGGTGCAAACGAATCAGTCGGGCCTGTCCCTTGTTCAAGCGCTTGCGGTAGGCGGGACCCTCCAGTCGGGCGCTGAGGTCGACCTTGTCCAGTTGCTTCTTGGCACTGGGACGGAAGCGCTTGCCGGGCACGCGGGGGGGCTGTCGCAGGCGCCGTTCCAGCGCGTCGGCCAGGGTTTGCGCGACCCGCAGGTGGCGGCTGCGTGGTTCGCTGCCATCGATGACCTGCCAGGGCGCGTTGGCGCTGTGGGTCTGTTCCAGCATGGTTTCGGACGCATCGATGAATCGCTCGTACAGGTGCAGATGCTCCCAGTCCTGCAGTTTGACCTGCCAGATGGTTTGCGGGTCTTCGGCCAGTTTTTGCAAACGCGCCTGTTGCTGGCGGGCCGAAAGGTGCATCCAGAACTTCAGGATCAGGGCGCCATCGTCGCTGAGCATGCGTTCAAAAGTCCGCAACTGCTGTAGCTCATGCTCGAAACGCTGCTGGTCGCTATGGTGCTTGGCCATGTCGAGCAGGGGTTGCGAGTACCAGCCCGAGAGGACCAGGCCAATCTGGCCACGCACGGGCAGATCACGCCAGAAGCGCCACATCCGGGGGCGCTCGCGTTCCTCGGTCGTGGGCTCGCTGTAGGCCAGAGTTCGCAGGAAGCGCGGGTCCAGCCATTCATTGAGCAGATTGACGGTTTCGTGCTTGCCTCCCCCATCAACCCCGCCGAATACCACCAGCACCGGGAAATCGGCCTTGTGCAGTTCAAACTGGAGTTGCAGCAGGCGAATCCGCAGGGTTTCGACCTGGCTTGCGTAGTCTTTCTTGCTTATCTTCGCGAGCTTGCTGGGTGGCAGCCACATCGCTCGATCTCCCCGGCGAACGTGCCCACACCATAGCAAGTAGCGGAAACTGTGTAATCTGTAGTTTCACTCAGACCCCCGTCAGTCATGTCCGGCGCGACTTACCTTTGGCACGATTACGAATCCTTCGGGATCAATCCACGCTATGACCGGCCGGCCCAGTTCGCCGGGATTCGCACCGATCTCGAGCTGAACGTGCTGGCCGAGCCGGTCATGGAGTACTGCCAACCCTGCCTGGACTACCTGCCCCATCCCGACGCCTGCCTGCTGACCGGAATCACGCCGCAACTGGCGGAGGCGCGCGGCTGGCCGGAGCCGGAATTCATTCGTCGCGTGCTCGAAGAGCTGGGACGACCAGGCACCTGCGGCGTGGGTTACAACAGCCTGCGTTTTGATGATGAACTGACCCGGCATACCGCCTGGCGCAATTTCCATGACCCCTATGCCCGCGAGTGGCAGCATGATTGTTCACGCTGGGACATCATAGATATGGTCCGGATGACCTATGCGCTGCGGCCCGAGGGGATCAACTGGCCGCGGCGCGAAGATGGCAAGCCGAGCTTTCGCCTCGAGGACCTGGCCAGCGCCAATGCGCTGGAGCAGGCTCAGGCGCATGATGCCCTGTCCGATGTACGGGCCACGATCGCATTGGCGCGACTGATTCGGGAGCGCCAGCCACGCCTGTATGAGTTCGTGGTAACGCATCGCGACAAGCACAGCGCCCGGAGCCTGCTCGATCTGGACTCGCATGCGCCGGTGGTGCATGTGTCGGCGCGCTTCCCGGCCGAGCATGGTGGTTTGAGTCTGGTCATGCCGATCGTCGCCCATCCGCGGAACAAGAACGCCGTGCTGGTGTGCGACCTGCGTCATGACCCGGAGTCCTGGCTGGATCTGTCCGCGGATGATCTCCACGACCGAATCTTCACGCCGCGCGCCGACCTGCCAGAAGACGTGGAGCGGGCCGCGATCAAGGCGGTGCACCTGAACCGCGCACCGGTGCTGGCGCCGGTCAAGACGCTCAGTGACGCCCAGGCCCAGCGGCTGGCCCTGGATCTGCCGGTTTGCCGACAGTACTGGAAAATGTTGCATGCGCGGCTCGACGAGCTGTCCGCCAAACTCACCGCCGTATTCAGCCTGGGGGAATTTGAGCCGCACGACGATCCCGAGCAGGATTTGTACGGGGGCTTCGTCAGCTCGGCGGATCGGCGTTTATGCGATCAGGTCCTGCAACTGGGGGCCGAAGATTTTCAGGCCCTGGAACTGCCTTTCACCGACCGGCGTCTGCCTGAATTGCTGTTTCGTTATCGGGCGCGGCATTTCCCGCAATCCCTGAACGAGGCCGAGCGGCAGGAATGGGCCCGGTTGCGCAGCCGGCGCCTGGAATTCGCCGCCGACGGCGGCCTCGATCTGGCCACGTACTTCGAATTGCTCGAGCGGCCCGGGGCCAGCCCCGAGCAGCAGGTGATTCTGCAGGCCTTACGCAGCTGGGGCGAGCAGCTCCAGGCCAGCCTTTAAGCCTTTAGGTTCAGATCGCGACCGGCTGGGGCAAAGGCTCGACCCGGTTCAGGAAAGCGCGGATGCGGGGCATCAGTCGCTCGGGCTTGAGCCGCAGTTCCAGCACGGAACGGGCCAGATGCAATTCGGCATTGGGCATTTCCTTTTCCAGCGCACGGGCGTCTTCGAGATTGTGCAGCCAGTCGCCACCGTGCGCGATGATCATGGTCGGCATCGTCATCCTGGCCCGCTCCCGCCGTGGCGGGACCACCGGGCCGACCAGCACACCGTGGATGATGCTGGCGATATCTTCGGGCTCCTGACTCAGACCGTTGTAGAGAATCTGCAGCAAGTTGGATTCGGGCGCGGGCAGCTTGCGCACCAGCCGGGCCAGAGTGCGTGGCACCGGCGCGGTGTACCGTACCAGCGCAAGAACAGGCACCAGCATCAAGGCCGCCGCCGGGGTGGCGCGTTCCATCACCGGCATCTCCAGGAACAGCGCCCGAACCCGCTCGGGATATTTGGCCGCGAAGCACAGACTGGTGATGGCACCCAGGGACACGCCGCCGATCACCGCGTCCTGGATGTCCAGATGGTCCATCAGACAGCGCAGTTGTTCGGCAAAGAAATCGATGCGCAATTCCTTGGCATGGCGTGGTTTGTCGCTGCGCCCATGGCCGAGCAGGTCGAGCAGAATCACCCGGTAGCCGGTGCGGGCCAGGGCCATGGCGAGGTCGCGATTGCAGGCCGAGTCCAGCAGGATGCCGTGAATCAGAAAGACCGGCGGGGCGGCGACGGGGCCATGCACCTCGTAGGCCAGCCGATACCCCTCGTAGTCGCAGAACTGCACTTCCACCGGCTTTGCCGGCCTGGTGGCGCTGGCAAATGTCGGAAACGGCAGAACCTTGCTCATCCGTGTTGTGCTTCGATCTGGCTGACCTGATCGATGTATTCCTGCATGGCGGCTTCGGCGCTGGTGCCTTGCAGTTTCGCCCAGGCGTCGTATTTGAACCGCCCTACCGGATCCAGCATGCCGGGCCGCTTGCCGCTGACATCACCGGAGGTGGCCTGACGGTACAGCGCATACAGTTGCAGCTTCAATTCATTGCTGGGCTTGAAGCTGCCTTCTGCGGGTGCGTTACGGACCGACTCAACGGCGGCTTCAAACCGGGCTTTAAGATCAGACATCGCGGGGTTCCCCCTTCATTTTGGCTTGGCGCAGAATACCAGCGTGATGCCCGCCGGTCATCTGCCGGTTAAACTGCCCCTGTGGCGCGCTCTGTGTGCCGCCCGTCGCAGTCCAGCGGCACCGAATTCAACCCGTGATGAGCTATGAGCCTGGAACCCTGGAAGCACAGTGAAGCGGTTTTTTCGCCATGTCAGCGCTACCGTTACCGACTGTGGCGCATCTGGGGGGAGCCGCGGCGGCCAAAAAGCCTGTGCATGGTGATGTTGAACCCGTCTACGGCCGACGAATTCAAGAATGATCCGACGGTGGAGCGCTGCTGTCGCCGGGCTCGCATGTGGGGTTACGACCGCATCGATGTGGTCAATATATTCGCGCTGCGCAGCACCGACCCGAAAGGCCTGTACAACTGCGAGGACCCCGTGGGCATCGATAACGATGCCGCCATACTGACGGCCGCCCGGCAAGCCGATCTGACCGTGGCGGCCTGGGGTAACCATGGTCGCCTGGGCGGGCGTGGACAGGCGGTTTTGCGCTTGCTGGAACAGGCGGGCGTGAGCTTGCACGCCTTGGCCGTGTCGAAAATGGGTGAGCCGGTGCATCCCCTGTATCAACCGTACAGCGCGCTGCCCGTACCGCTCTGAGGCCGAAGCACGATTCGGCTTGGAGTTCGATCGGGGTTGATGAGATAAAAAAGCCGGATCACCCTGAGGATGATCCGGCCCCGAACATCGGCTTGCAGATTAAGCGCCGATTAGGCTCTGTCCACAGACCCGGATCACATTGCCGGAAACGCCGGCAGCGCCCGGGGTGGACAAGAAACAGATCAATTCGGCCACGTCTTCAGGCTGGCCGCCTTGCGACATGGAGTTCATCCGTCGTCCCGCCTCGCGGATCATCATCGGCATTTCGGCGGTCATGCGGGTTTCGATAAAGCCCGGAGCGACGGCGTTGATGCAGATGCCCTTGGCAGCGAGTTCGTCACTGCGGCCTTCCACGTAGCCGATCAGGCCGGCTTTGGTGGCGCCGTAATTGGTCTGGCCCAGGTTGCCGGCGATGCCGCCGATCGAGGACAGGCAGACGATCCGGCCATTGTCGTTCAGGGTGCCGGCAGCCAGCAGCGCATCATCCACCCGCAGGATGGCTTCGAGGTTGATCGCCTGCACCATGTCCCAGAACTTCTCCTTCATGTTGGCGATGGTCTTGTCACGGGTGATGCCGGCATTGTGGATCACGATGTCCAGGCCGCCGTGTTTGCTGCTGAAATACTCGACGATCCTGGCCGGGGTGTCGGAGCCGGTAATGTCCAGGGCCAGGGCTTCGCCGCCGATCTTGTCGGCCGTGGCCTGCAGGGTTTCGGCATCCTGCGGAATGTCCAGGACCACCACCTTGGCGCCTTCGGCCGCCAGGCGGGCCGCCGTGGCCGCACCGATGCCGCGCGCACCACCGGTCACCAGCGCGACCTTGCCTGCCATGGTCTGGCTGAAGGCGATACTGGCCGGCGCCTTCTTGGGCTTGTTGACGCTCATCGGCTGGGCATCGACATAGGTGGAATGATCCGACAGGAAGAAACGCAGCGGGCCGGCGATCTGTTTCTCGGCGCCCTTCTGGACGTTGATCAGATTGGCGGTTGCGCCTTTCTTGCCGATTTCCTTGGCCAGGGAGCGAACGAATCCCTCGACCGCGCGGGCGGCGGTGCGGCTGTGCACATCGGGCGCGGTTTCCGGGTTCTGGGCCAGAACCACAATCCGGGCATTGACTCTGATCTTGCGGATCACGGCGTGGAAGAAATCATACAGCTGGCGGATATCAGCCGCTCCGGACAGGCCGGTGGCATCAAAGACCAGGCCGTGAAACTTGTGTTCCGGACCCAGGGTGGCTGGCGAGGACTTATCCAGATCGGCGCCGGCGGCTTTCAACTCGGCTTCCACGGCCTTGGCGGCGAAGGCATCCTTGCTCACCGCAAACAGAATGCGTCGGCCAGCCAGCTCGTCGTCGACATACGGACCCTTGGCCCGTGCGAGTTTCTGTGGGGTCGGCAGGCCGATGGTCTTGATCAGGGATCGGGCGGCTGGCTGTTCGGCCAAGCGTAGAAGAAAGTCGCTCATTGATGCTCCCCCATACTGGGATTTTCTGTGAGGTTATTTGGTTGATTCATTACTGCACAGCCGTGCTCGTGCAGTGGTCCAGGCAGAATCTGCGCAGACATGACCGCCCGATCTTAGGTCTTTTGTTGCAGTGCGTCAATGCACGCTGGGTTTTCGTGGATTTGCGCAAGCTGACACCACGGGATGAAGACACCGGAAGCATCAACTTACTTGAGTTCGGCCGAAGATTTGCCCAGCAGCCGACGGGCCACGATCAGCAACTGAATCTGCTGGGTGCCTTCGAAGATGTCCAGGATTTTTGCATCCCGCGCCCATTTTTCCAGTAGTTCATCCTCGCTGTAACCCAGGGCGCCGCACAGCTCCGCACACTGCAGGGTGACTTGTGTGGCCATGCGTCCGGCTTTGGCCTTGGCCATTGAGGCCTGCAGCGAATTGGGCTGGCCGTTGTCCGCCATCCAGGCCGCGCGCAGGGTCAGCAGGCGTGCCGCTTCCCATTCGCTTTCCAGCTCATAGTAAGTCGCGACAGCCGCGGGAATGCGCCAGCGGTCCGCGGCGTAGTCCAGGGCCATGCCGGCATCCTCGAGCAGATCCCGGGCCCGTTCCAGCGCTGCTCGGGCCACGCCCACGCCCATGGCCGCGACCACGGGACGGGTGTTGTCGAAAGTCTGCATTGCACCGCCAAAACCCTGCTTGGTGTCGATCTTGGGGCTACCGAGTAAGGCTTCGGCCGGCACGCGACAGTTTTCCAGCAGCAGGGTCGCGGTGTCCGAAGAACGGATCCCGAGTTTGTGCTCCAGGCGCAGGACCTTCAGGCCGGGATTGTCCTTGGCGACCACGAAGGACTTGATCGCCGCCCGGCCCTTGCGCAGATCGAGACTGGCCCAGACCACAACCTGATCACAGCGTTGGCCGGCGGTGACGAAGATCTTCTCGCCGTTGAGGACATACTCGTCACCCTCACGCCTTGCCGTGGTGCGAATGGCCGCGGAATCCGAACCGCAACCGGGCTCGGTGATGGCCATCGCCGCCCAGCAGCCCGCCAGCCGTTTTTTCTGCTCTTCGTTGGCGACTGCGGCGATCGCGGAATTGCCCAGGCCCTGACGCGGCAGTGACAGCGCCAGGCCGACATCGCCCCAGCACAGCTCGATCAACCCTAATACGGTACTCATATTGGCGCCGTTAACAGTGCCCTGTGTAGAAGGAACGCTGCGCGATAGCCCGGCAGCACCGGCGCCGCGGCTGCCGCCGGCATTCATGCCATCCATCAGGGCGGAGAGAAAATCCAGCTCCTTGGGATACTCGTGCTCCGCACGGTCGTACTTGCGCGAATTGGGTCGGAAGATCTCCGCCGCGACCTGTTGCGCCTGATGGACCAGGAGTTTGAATTTTTTCGGTTCTTCCGGACTGATCACAGCATGATTCCTCCATCCATCAGGCCGACGGCCCGCAAATCCCGATACCAGCGTTCCGCGGGATGCTCTTTGATGAAGCCGTGACCGCCGAGCATCTGCACGCCATCGCTGCCGATCTGCATGGCTTTGCTGGCACAGTAGCGTTGCGCCAGCATGGCTTCACGCTGAAAGCTCTGACCCTGTTCGGCCCGTGCTGCGGCGCGCCAGAGCATCAGCCGCATCGCATCGAGTTCGATCCCCATATTCGCCACGGTGAAGGCCACGCCCTGACGATGACTGACCGGTTCACCGAAAGCCTGCCGATCATTCACATAGGGGATCACGTAGTCGAGTACGGCCGCTGCGGTTCCCACTGCGACCGCGCACCAGGCCAGGCGTGACAGCGCGATGGCATGGCTGTAGGCGGCCGCGTCGCCGAGGATGGCGGTTTCCTCGATCACCAGTTCGTCCAATTTGACCCGGCTCAGGCTGGCTGCTCGCAGGCCCATCGCGGGTTCACGTTCCGTTTTCAAGCCCGGCGCATTGCCCTGCACGATGACCAGGCGCGGGCCGAGACCTTCCAGGTCGACGCCGACCAGCAGCAGGTCGGCGAAATAGCCCAGCGGAACCAAGGATTTTTCGCCGGAGACCCGCCAGCCGCCGGCCTCTTGCTTGGCGCCGCGGCAAGCGGGTCTGGCCGGGTCGAACAGCGCCTGCGGCTCCAGCAGGGCCAGAGCGGCATCCGGTGGGTTATCGCTGGCGAAGCTCGCCAGGTATTGCATTTGCTGCGCGGAATTGCCCCAGGCGGTCAGCGCACTGGCGACGCCGACCGGGGCCAGTAGCGCCACGGCCTGGCCCATGTCCCCCCAGGCCAGGGCTTCGGCCGTCAGTGCGGTGTTCAGCGGTGAGCGTTGGGTGGCGGCGCCGCCGAGTATTTCCGGAACGGCCATCAGCGCCAGGCCCAGTTCGAAGCCCCCCTTCCATACCGCCTCGGAAACCTCCATGTGCGTCTCGGCATCCGCACTCGCCGGGCGGATGAGTTCCTGGGCGAAGCGGCGCACCGATTCCACCAGCATGGTCTGGTCATCGGTCAGCGACAGGTCGAACAGCTCATACCGTCTGGCCTCGTCGAGTCGGGCGGGAGACAGCAGATCCTTGACCACCTTGAACGGCCTGCCCGCCATGCCGGCCACCTTGAAGCCGGTGCGACTGGCCTGATACAGCGCCTGCTCCGCGGGTTTGTCCAGCTTGAGGCGCTCCAGTGTTTTCGAGCCGGCAAAGCGATTCAGCCACGCCAGGCCGACTCCCTGTAAATCCCGCTGCCGTTTCGGCATCAAACCGCTCCTGTGCAAAAAATCGGACGCTGCTGTCCGCAGCCAGTTTGACTCAGTTTACGGTCGCCGTTGACTGAGTCGACTTCCAGCGTTCGATCTCGGCCCGATTATCGTCGTCCCAGGGGTGAAATCCCGGTCGAAAATACGCCAACCAGGGTCGCAGCATGCGGCGCTGCACCCCCGGCACGCCCCACAGAAACCACCAGGCACGCATCCAGCCACCGAGGTTCCAGAAGCATCCGGCTCGCCAGCAGAAGAGCAGATGAACCACGAAGGTTTCGAGGAAGAAAAACACGCTGGTCAGCAGCATCATCGCACAGCGCAGGGCGTAACCCGACCAGCCCGGTGCGACCTGCTGGTACAGCTCAAAGGCCACGGCCTTATGCTCGGTTTCCTCGATCGCATGCCAGCGCCACAGGCGGGCGACCCGTTCGTCGCTGTGCGCCAGAGCGCGTGGCTCGCGTAACAGCACGCTGGCCATGATGGCGGTGAGATGTTCCAGGGCGATCGTCATGGCCAGCTTGGCTTTGGCGGAAAAATGGCGCTCCGTCCAGTTCAGGTCACGAATGACAAAATTTTCCACCGCGGAAGCCGGAATCCCGGCGCGGTCCAGCCCGGTATTGTAGAGCCGGTGTTCGCGGCCATGCATGGCTTCCTGGGCGATGAATCCGCTGATGTCACGACGCAGTGGCGGATCCTCGACCTTCTCCGCGAAGCGTCGCACGCTGCGAATGAAGAATTTTTCCCCTTCCGGGAAGAACGGCGAGAAGGCGGCGAAATACAGGCTGACCTGTGGGCCCGCAGGGTGCCAATCGCAAAGATCCGCGGTGCCGAGATCGAAGTGGATGTCACGCTGCTCGACGACCGGGGCTGCAAAATTCCTGGGCATCTAGTTCTCCTGGAAACGGATCAGGCTTGCGGGCCATGATAAAGAGGAATGAAGCCTTTCCTCATTTGAGCACAAAATCTGCCGGCCGTCATCTGTCCCGGTCTGTCCGGATTCAAGGACCGATTGCGTATTCCCTGTTACGGCCTTACGCGTTGACAGGATCCTGGCCATGGGATGGAAAAAACTGCTGCTCCTGGGCATGCTTTTCGCGGTGGCGGCGAAAGCCGGAGCGGTGAATATCAATACTGCTGGAGTCGAACGGCTGGCTGCCGAGTTGATCGGTGTTGGGCCCGTACTGGCCACGCGGATCGTGCGTTACCGGCAGGATCACGGCCCGTTCAAGCGGCCCGAAGATATTCAGAACGTGCCGTATATCGGCACCAAAACCTTCGAGAAGAATCGGGCGCATATCCGCACCAGCGATCCCTGACCCGAATTCCGGGTTGGGCGATCGGGATTCGGTACAATCGCCGGTCGATTCCAGCGGAAAACTATCTTGCCCAGCGTAATACTCAGTCGTGATCAGACCGTCGCCACGGTGAGCTTCAATCGACCCGAGGCGATGAATGCCTTGACGCCGGAGATGCTGACGCTGGCCGGCGATCATGTCCAGGCCCTGGCACAGGACCAGGCGGTCCGCGTGATCGTGCTGACTGGTGAAGGCCGGGCGTTTTCCGCCGGCGTGGATCTCAAGGCACTGGGCAAGATCGAGCTGAAAGATGGCTCGGTCGGGGAAATACTCGACGCGCCGGCACGTCGGCTGATCAACGCCATTGAGGCTGCGCCGCAACCGGTGATCGCCAAACTCAATGGGCATTGTTACACCGGGGCGCTGGAGCTGGCGCTGGCCTGTGATCTGTGCATCATGGCGGAGCACGCCGGTCTGGGTGACACCCATGCACAATGGGGCCTGCGCCCGAGCTGGGGCCTGAGTCAGCGGCTGGCCTTGCGGGTTGGCTCGCAGCGGGCGCGGGAGCTGTCGTATACGGCACGAACCGTCAAGGCACCGGAGGCTTTGCAGTTGGGGATCATCAGCCAGGTCGTGCCCGCCGAAGAGCTCGACGCCGCCGTCAGCACGCTGTGTGCGCGAATCGCGGCGAACAGCGCCGGTTCCATCGCCGCCTACAAGGATCTCTATCGTCGAACCGAAGGCCAGTCACTGGATGCGGGTCTGGCCTATGAAACCGCGCGGGTCTATCCGATTTCCGACAGCATGACGCGCCTGGCCGATTTTCTCGCCCGATGAGTACGTCGCTGCCGGATATCAACGTGGAAGAGTTTCGCAAGGTGGTGAAGACGCGGCGTTCGGTGCGACGGTTTACTGCCGAAAAGATTCCGGACGAGGTGGTGCAGGATTGTCTGGATATGGCCTTGCTGGCGCCCAACTCCTCCAATCTTCAGCCCTGGGATTTCTATCGGGTGATCAGCCCGGACAAGCGCCGGGCGTTGGTTTCGGCCTGTCTGAATCAGAATGCGGCCAAAACGGCCGCCGAACTGATCCTGGTGTGCGGTCGGACCGCAACCTGGAAACAGCACTGTGCGCAGGTGCTGGAGCACTGGCCCGAGGAAACGATCCCGCGCATCGTCGAGCGTTACTACAAAGTCGGTGCCAAGGCGCATTACGGCAACTTGCCCCTGGACCCGTTCGGCAAGCTGAAAAAATTGTTGCGCGACGTGGCGGGTATCGCCAAACCTTCGCCGCGCTGGCCGAATAGCCCGGCGGACATGAAATTATGGGCCTGTAAATCCACGGCGCTGGCCGCGCAGAATTTGATGTTGGCCTTCCGCGCCCATGGCTTTGATACCTGCCCGATGGAGGGGTTTGATGAAGCCCGGCTGCGCAAGGCGGTCAAACTGCCCCGGGATGCTTTTGTGCTGATGGTCGTGGCTGCGGGGCGACGTGCGGACAATGGCATTTATCATGAGCAGATCCGCTTCGCACGGGAACGTTTCGTGCATGAGGTCTGACTGCTTGCGCGGCGTCTGGCCGCATTCTGACTCCTTTCGGCTGCCCGGTTCGGTGCGCTGGAGCGGGCGGAATCGCTCGCCGACTATTGGTTTTCCCATGACGCCACATTGGCGGGTCGTTTACCGGCCTGTGGTGATCGGTGTCTCTCACCCCTTGTCGGCCGGCCCCCGCCGTGAGGTTCATTGCAGGATCAGGAGAGGATCAACCCATCAGCCATGGCTGAGTGCGGCGAAGTCCGCCAGTTCCGTGCAGCGCTGCTCGAATATTCCGAGCAGCGCATGGCGTGCCTGGCGCAGCTCGGGGTCGTCGGCATTGACCAGCACCTGATCGAAGAACGCGGTGATCGGATCGGACAGGGCTGCCAGCGTCTGTACGCCGGCCACATAGTCCTGCTGTTGCAGGGCTTGTCGGAAAGCGGGTTCACCCTCTTGCAGGGCGTGCCACAAGGTCTTTTCCTCGGCTTCGGCGAGAACCTGCGCGCGTAGTGCCGGCTGCTGCGCGGCGCCAAGGATATTGCGAATCCGTTTGTTGGCTGCCGCCAGCTGGGCAAAAGCCGGGCTGTCCTGAATCTGTCCCAGGGCGGCACAGCGCAGGACCACGTCATGCACATTGAGCCGCTGGTCGCGGTTCAGGACCGCTTCGGCAATCCGCGGATCGACACCTTGAGCGAGCAGCCAGACGCGCAGGCGATCCTGGAAGAATTTCAGCAGGGTGTCCCGTGCGCTGTCGTCGCTGGCAAACATGCCGGGCTCCGCAGCGGCCTGAATCAGCACCTCGCCCAATGACAGATTGCGCTCGAAACCGGCCAGAATCCGAATCACGCCCAGCGCCGCGCGGCGGGCGCCGTAGGGATCCTTGGAACTGGTTGGCCGCAGATTCTCCTGGGAAAACAGGCAGATCAGCGAGTCCAGCTTGTCGCTCAGGGCAACGACCGCGGCCAGGGGCTGGCCAGGCAGGGCGTCCTCCGGTCCCAGCGGCAGATAATGTTCAGCGATAGCCTGGCAGGTCTGGTCATCGAAGCCTTTGTGGCGGGCGTAGTAGCCGCCCATGACGCCCTGCAACTCGGGCATTTCGAACACCGCGTGACTGGCCAGGTCCAGCTTGGCCAGACCCGCTGCGGTGGCGGTGATATCGGGGTCCAGGGCAAAGTTCGGCGCCAGCACTCGCGCCAGTTGCTGCATCCGGCGGGATTTGTCGGCGATGCTGCCCAAGCCCTTGATATAAGTGACTTTTTCGAGCTTGTCCCGCCAGGCGGAGAAGTCTGCCCGCAAATCCTGCTGCCAGAAAAACAAGGCGTCCTGCAGGCGCGGTCGGACCACTTTTTCATTGCCCGCGACCACGGCCGCCGGATCGGAACTGCTGATATTGGCCACGGTGACGAATTGCCGACTGATCTTGCCTTCCGGGGTGTAAACCGGGAAATAGCGCTGATGATCCTGGATCGTCGTCACTATGACTTCCTCCGGCAATTCCAGGAAGGCTTCGTCAAACTGTCCGAGAATCGGTTCCGGCCATTCCACCAGGGCCGTCACTTCGTCCAGCAAGGCCGCGCTGATCAGCGCGCGTCCACCGGAAACGGTTTCCACCTGATCGCGGATGCGTTCACGGCGCTCGGCAAAATCCGCGATGACCGACGCCTGCTCCAGCGTGGCCGCATACTCGTTTGCGTGGGCCAGGGTAAATGGCGTCGGCGCATGGAAGCGGTGGCCGTGACCAATCCGGTTGGCCTGCAGGCCGAAGGCCATCAATGGAATCAGGGTGTCGCCATGCAGTGCGATCAGGCTGTGCACCGGGCGAACGAAGGTGGCGTCACCGGCGCCCCAGCGCATCCGTTTGGGGACGATTTCGTCCATCCGTTTCAGGGTTTCGTCGAGAATCTCCTGCAGCAAGGCCGCGGTCGCACGGCCCGGTTCGAGCTTGCGGAAATTCAGGTAGGCGCCTTTGTCGGTTTCGATGGTTTCCAGGGCTTCGACGGGCACACCGCAGCCGCGCGCAAAGCCTTCGGCGGCTTTGGTTGGCTGGCCATCGCGGAACGCGGCGGCCAGAGCCGGGCCGCGGCGCTCCGTGGCCTGATCCGGTTGCTGTCTGGACACGGCACGCAGCAGGGCGGCAACCCGTCGCGGCGTGGCAAAAAGCTGGGTGTCGCCAAATTCGATCCCCCTGGCCTGCAAGCCAGCGCCCAGCCCATCGGCGAGACTCTGGGCCAGTGGCAGCACAAACCGGGCTGGCAGCTCTTCGCAGCCAATTTCGATGAGCAGGTCGGCATGCGTCATGCTTGGTCCCCTCGCAGCATCGGAAAGCCCAGCTTTTCCCGGGAGGCGAAATACGCCTCGGCGCAGGCCTTGGCCAGAGCGCGGACGCGCAGGATATAGGCCTGTCGTTCGGTGACCGAAATCGCCGAGCGGGCGTCGAGCAGGTTGAAGGTGTGGGAAGCCGTCAGCACCTGTTCGTAGGCCGGCAAGGGCAGCGCTTGTTCGATCAGGCTGACGCTTGCTGCTTCGGCCGCATCGAAGGCCTGGAACAACACCGCGGTATCGGCATGCTGGAAATTGTAGGTCGACTGTTCCACTTCATTCTGATGAAACACGTCGCCGTAGGTCACCACGTGCTCGCCATCGCGCGCCCACACCAGGTCGTAAACCGAATCGACGCCCTGCAGATACATCGCCAGCCGCTCCAGTCCGTAGGTGATTTCGCCGGAGACCGGCCGGCACTCCAGGCCGCCGACCTGCTGGAAATAGGTGAATTGCGTGACTTCCATGCCATTGAGCCAGACTTCCCAGCCCAGCCCCCAGGCCCCCAGGGTGGGCGATTCCCAATTGTCCTCGACAAAGCGCACATCGTGGGTCAGCAGGTCGAAGCCGAGTTCGACCAGGGAGTCCAGATAGAGCTGCTGGATATTGTCCGGCGAAGGCTTGAGCAGCACCTGAAATTGGTAGTAGTGCTGCAAGCGGTTGGGGTTTTCCCCGTAGCGGCCGTCGGTGGGGCGCCGGGACGGTTGCACGTAGGCGGTTTTCCACGGTTCCGGTCCGAGCGAGCGCAGGAAGGTCGCGGGATGGAAGGTCCCCGCGCCAACTTCCTTGTCCAGCGGTTGGAGAATCACGCAGCCCTGCCGGGCCCAGAAGTGTTGCAGGGTGGCGATGAGCTCGGCAAAGCTCGGAGCAGTCATGGGCGATAGGGCTCGGAAAAAGGGCGCCATTCTAACAGCCTGCCGGCTGATCGGAAGGGGCTGTGCAGGCGGATCGTCAAAGCCTGGCGTAGCCGAGGGGCCTCGCCAGCGGGCAGGCAACGCACCAGTATGGTGCGTCAAGCTCGGCTCAAGCGCCTGCCTGCCCCATAATGGGGCGATGATTCCTTGTGCCGCCGCGCTTTGTCCTGCGCAGTTGCAGGCGGGTTTTGCCGTGACAGCGTTTGGCATGATCTTCGCTTGTTGCACCAAACGGAATCGCGTGACACCAAGGTGGCGGGAGCTGAGCAGCGTCGATTCAGGGCGTGTAAACTGCGCGGCTGCTAAGTGGAGTCCACTCAAAGCATGCGAGAGCAATTTTTATCTCACCAATCGGGAGAAACACATGTCGGCTAACGACGTATTGAAGATGATGGAAGAAAAGGGCGTGAAGTTCGTGGACTTCCGCTTTGCTGATACCAAGGGTAAAGAGCAGCACGTAACCGTGCCATCGCACACCATTGACGAAGATGTCTTCGAAGAAGGCAAGATGTTCGACGGCTCGTCGATTGCCGGCTGGAAAGGAATCAACGAATCCGACATGATTTTGATGCCGGACCCGGAAACGGCGGTCATTGACCCTTTTTCCGAAGAAACCACGCTGAACATTCGCTGCGACGTCATTGAGCCTGCGACCATGCAGGGCTATGAGCGTGATCCGCGCTCCCTGGCCAAACGTGCCGAGGCCTACCTGAAGTCCACCGGCATTGCCGATACGGCCTTCTTCGGTCCGGAGAATGAGTTCTTCGTCCTTGACGACGTGCAGTGGGGCGCCGGCATCTCCGGTGCGTTCTACAAGCTGGATTCCGAAGAAGCCTCGTGGAATACCGAGAAAGTCTATTCAGACGGTAACCTGGGGCACCGGCCCGGCGTCAAGGGCGGCTACTTCCCGGTCCCACCCGTTGATTCGCTGCACGACCTGCGCTCCGCGATGTGTCTGGCGATCGAGGAAATGGGCGTTGAAACCGAAGTGCATCACCACGAAGTCGCAACGGCGGGTCAGTGCGAAATCGGTGTCAAGTTCAACACCCTGGTGAAGAAGGCCGATGAGGTTCTGATTCTCAAGTACGCCATCCAGAATGTTGCTGCCGGTTACGGCAAGACGGCGACTTTCATGCCGAAGCCGTTGGTGGGTGATAACGGCAATGGCATGCACGTGCATCAGTCGCTGTCCAAAGACGGCCAGAATCTGTTTTCGGGTGACGAAGTCGGGGGCTTGTCGGAAACCGCGCTGTACTACATCGGTGGCATCATCAAGCATGCGCGGGCGTTGAACGCATTCTGCAATGCGTCGACCAACTCCTATAAGCGTCTGGTCAAGGGTTTCGAGGCCCCGACGATGCTGGCCTATTCGGCGCGCAACCGTTCTGCTTCGATTCGTATCCCGTACATCGCCAATCCGAAGGGTCGGCGCATCGAGGTGCGTTTCCCGGATTCCACCGCCAATCCGTACTTCGCTTTTGCGGCCATGCTGATGGCGGGCCTGGACGGCATTCAGAACAAGATTCATCCTGGCGATGCCATGGACAAGGATTTGTACGATCTGCCGCCGGAAGAGGAAAAGAACATCCCGCAGGTCTGCTTCAGCTTGCAGCAAGCCCTGAGCGAGCTGGACCAGGATCGCGAATTCCTGACCCGCGGCGGAGTTTTCACCGACGATCTGATCGATGCCTATATCGAGCTGAAGACCGAAGAAGTCACCCGTCTGAACATGACCACGCACCCGGTCGAGTTCGACATGTATTACAGCCTGTAATCAGGCCAGCCTCAAGGCCCGAATCGACGCCCCCGCCAGGGGGCGTTTTTTTGTCCGGCTGTTGCACCGCCGTGGTGCATTGCGCAAAGTACAGCTTGGCAAACTAATTGCTTTAATCTTTGCATGACCGACCCCCGCCCCCTGCTGACCGCAACTGACGTTCTTGACGGCTTGACGCTGGCAGTGATCGGCCTGGACCGGCAGCTGCGCATCGACCGCATGAATCCGGCGGCCGAAGTCCTGTTCGGGGTCAGTGCCGGTTATGTCGCTGGCGAAGTCGCCCAGGTGGCCTTGCCTCTGCTGCTGCCCATCGCCGGGCGACTGGCCCAGGCCTTGCAAGACGGTGAGGCATTTACTGAACGTGAACTCAAGTTGGCAACGTCGAATGGTCGGGTTCTGACCGTGGATCTGGCGGTCACGCCGGTTCGTAACGGTACCGATGGCGGACTGTTGCTCGAATTCATGGCCAAGGACCGGCAGCTGCGTATCAGTCGGGATAACAGCCTGTGGAAGCAGCAAAAGATTTCCCGGGAAATGATTCGCGGTCTGGCCCATGAAATCAAGAACCCCCTGGGTGGCTTGCGCGGCGCCGCGCAGCTGCTGGCGCGTGAACTGGCCGAGCCGGGTCTGCGCGAATTCACCGACGTGATCATTCACGAAGCTGACCGCCTGCAAGCCCTGGTGGATCGGTTGCTGGGGCCCAACCGCCTGCCCGACAAGCGCAGTATCAATCTGCATGAAGTGGTCGAACATGTGCGCAAGCTGCTCTGTGCCCAGGCTCCGCCCGAGGTCAATATTGTGCTCGACTATGACCCCAGCCTGCCGGATCTGACCGCCGATCGCGAGCAACTCATTCAGGCTCTGCTGAACATCGGGGTCAATGCGCTTCAATCCCTGGGCGAGAAGGGTGAGCTGCGCCTGCGCACCCGGGCTCAACGCCAATTTACGCTGGGCGGAATCAAGCATCGCCTGGTGCTGCGGATCGACGTGACCGATGACGGCCCAGGCGTGCCGCCACAGATGCTGGAACAGATTTTCTATCCGATGGTGACCACCCGGGCGGAAGGCACCGGGCTGGGCCTGGCCATCGCCCAGAATCTGGTGCAGGCCCACGGTGGTTTGATCGAATGCGACAGCCAACCGGGCGCCACCACGTTTTCCATTTACCTTCCCACGGAATATACCAATGACGTTGAAAGTCTGGGTCGTTGACGATGACGACTCCATCCGCTGGGTCCTGGAAAAAGCTCTGGGCGCGGCGGACATGGAGGTGTCCAGTTTCCCTGGCGGCGTCGAAATGCTCAATGCGCTGGAAGCCGGTTCGCCCGATGTGGTGCTGACCGATGTCCGCATGCGCGGCATTGACGGGCTTGAGTTGCTGCGGCGCCTGCGCGTGATGCGGCCAAAACTGCCGATCATCATCATGACCGCCCATTCGGACCTGGATAGCGCCGTGGCGGCGTATCAGGGCGGTGCATTCGAGTACCTGCCCAAGCCGTTCGATGTTGATGATGCGGTGGATCTGGTGCGTCGGGCCGCCCGGGTGGCCGGCCAGGATGCGCCAGAGGTCAAAAGCGGCGCACCAGCCCCCACCGTGCTGATTGGCGAAGCGCCGGCCATGCAGGAAGTGTTTCGCGCGATCGGCCGATTGTCACACTCGAATATCAATGTGCTGATCACCGGCGAATCAGGCACCGGCAAGGAACTGGTCGCCCGCGCCCTGCATGCGCACAGCCCCCGGGCCAAAAACACCTTCATTGCGATCAACACGGCCGCGATTCCAAAAGATTTGATGGAGTCGGAGTTTTTCGGTCATGAGCGCGGCTCCTTCACCGGTGCGACGGCACAGCGTCAGGGGCGCTTCGAACAGGCGGATGGCGGCACCTTGTTCCTGGATGAAATCGGCGAAATGCCGGCCGATCTGCAGACCCGTCTGTTGCGCGTGCTGGCGGATGGCGAGTTTTACCGGGTCGGCGGCCATATTCCGGTGAAAGTGGATGTTCGGGTGGTTGCCGCGACGAATCAGAATCTGGAAATCGCCGTGCGCGAAGGCCGCTTTCGCGAGGACCTGTTTCACCGTCTCAATGTGATCCGGGTGCGCTTACCAGCCTTGCGTGAGCGGCGGGAAGATATCCCGTTGTTGCTGGCCCATTTCATGTCGGCCTGCGCCCGTGAACTGGGCGCCGAGGCCAAAATGTTAAAAGCCGATGTGATCAGCCATCTGAGCAGCCTGAGCTGGCCGGGCAACGTACGTCAGCTGGAAAACGTGTGCCGCTGGTTGACGGTGATGGCGCCGGGGGCCGAGGTGCATCTGGATGATCTACCGGCCGATCTCCCACAGCCACATCAGCCCGCCGAGCCGCCGACGCTTACGGCGGCTGTATCCGGCACTCTGGCCCCAGACCAGGACTGGCGCGCCAGCCTGGCGCAGTGGGCAGAACAACAGCTGGCTCAGGGTGAAATTGGCGTGCTGGACCGGGCGTTGCCGGAGATCGAGCGTCTGATGATTTCAGTGGCGCTCAAACACAGCGGCGGTCATAAGCAGGAGGCGGCCAAACTGCTGGGCTGGGGACGCAATACCCTGACACGAAAACTCAAGGAACTGAATCTGTAGCCAGTGCGGGACGGATCTCACGCGACCTTGTCGAAGGTCAGGGGATCGATGCCTTTGGCTTTCAGCACCTCCGCCGTTTTCGGAGGATTTCCAGTGATCAGCCGGTCCGCCGTGCGGCCCATGAATCGCCATAACCAGTGCAAGGTTACCGACAGGCGCTGGCCGGGTTCGATCAGCGACCAGATGTGCACCACCGCCCAGAGAAACCACGCGCTGAAGCCGCTGACCGGAATGCCCCGGAGCTGACCCACGACCCGGTAGCGCCCGATAATCGCCATGCTGCCCTTGTCGAAGTACTTGAATCCTTCCGTGGTTTTTCCTTCGGCTCGCCGACGCAGCAGCTTGGCCAGATATTCGCCTTGCTGAATGGCTACGGGGGCCAGGCCCGGCAGGCTGCTGCCATCGGCCAGCGGGAAATGCGCCAGATCGCCCACCACGTGGATATTCGGATAATCTTTCAGGCTGAGGTCAGGCTGCACCACAAAACGCCCACTGCGATCGGTTTGCACGCCGCTACGGGTGGCCAGAATGCGCCCAAAGGCAGACACCTGTACGCCCGCGGCCCAGAGGATGGTTTCTGCTTCGAGCAGCTCGGTCTGGTCAGCGTATTTCAGCTGTACCCGTCCCTGCGCGATATCGTCGACCACGCAGCCGGTGCGGACTTCGACGCCCAGTTCTTCCAGGTAGCCCTGGGCGGTGGCGCTGAGCTTGGCTTGATACATCGGCAGAACCCGCTCCGCGCCTTCGGCCAGGATGATGCGCGCGTCGCGTGAATCGATGGCCCGGAAATCACCGACCATGATTCGTTGCGACAGCTCACCCAGTGCGCCGGCCAGTTCGACACCCGTCGGACCGCCGCCCACGACGACGAAGTTCAACAAGCGCCGGCGCCGCGCCGGGTCCGTTTCGGTTTCGGCCATTTCAAAGGCGCGAAAGATCCGATGGCGCATGTCCAGCGCGTGTTCGATGGTTTTCAGCCCGGGTGCGGTATGCCGCCATTCCTCGTGACCGAAGTACTGGTGCTTGACCCCGGTGGCGACGATCAGCGTGTCGTAGTGCAATTCGCCGCGATCATGATGGATCAGTTGCTGATCCACATCGATGTCGTAAGCCGTTGACATCAGGGTGCGGACATTCTTGTATTTGCGCAGCACCACCCGCTGCTGGGCGGAAATATCGCCCACGGTCAATATCCCGGTCGCGACCTGATACAACAGCGGCTGGAACAGATGAAAATTCCGCTTGTCCAACAAGGTCACATCAAAGCCGGAATGCCCGAGTTTCCGCGCCGCGAACAAGCCGCCGAAACCGCCCCCTACGATTACGATTTTATGTTGTTGCATCGCACCATCATAACATGTGCCCCAACTTGGGGCTTGGTAGACTGTCCTGCCATGCTTGAGCCGATACTCCCATGTGTCTGATCGCCCTGGACTGGCAGCCGAATTCGCCGATTCCGTTGCGCCTGGTTGCCAATCGCGATGAACTGCACGCCCGTCCCGCCGCCGCGGCCGGGTTCTGGGACGATGCGCCGGATATTCTGGCCGGGCGCGATCTCAGTCAGGGCGGTACCTGGCTGGGATTGCACCGCAGTGGTGCATTTGCGGCCTTGACCAATTACCGTGACCCCAAGGCGCCGCCAGGTGAGCGCTCCAGAGGTGCGCTGGTTGCCGAGTTTTTGCGCCAGCCGCAAGCGCCGCTGGATTACGCCGCGGCGGTGCACCAACAGGGCACCGCGTTTGCCGGTTTCAATCTGCTGGTGGGCGATCGCCACAGCCTGGCTTATGTCAGCAATCGGGATCTGCAGGGGCCGCGACTCCTGGCCGCCGGAACCTACGGATTGAGCAATGCGCTGCTGGACAGCCCCTGGCCCAAGCTCAGGACGGTCCGGGACGGTCTGACTGCCTTGCTCGGCGAAGCGCCGGTCAGCGCGGAGGCCGCGCTGGCTTTGATGGCCCGCCGGGAAGCTTTTCCGGATCACCAGTTGCCGGATACCGGAGTCGGTTTGTCCATGGAGCGGCTGTTGTCACCGCCGTTTATCTGCACGCAGATCTATGGCACGCGGTGCACCACCTGGGTGGAACTGAGCCTGAACCAGGCCCAACTGGTGGAGCGCAGTTTTGATCCTGCCGGAAGGATCAGTGGGGAAGTCCGGGAAACGCTGGATCTGCCGCCAATCTGAACGCATACGGAGAGTCATGATGAAACCCAGAATGGTTAAAACCGAAGCCGAGTGGAAAGCCCAACTTGCACCGTTGCAATACAAAGTGACCCGGCAGAAGGGTACCGAACGGGCGTTCTCGGGTCTATATCATGATTGTCATGAGGCCGGCACCTATCACTGCGTCTGCTGCGGTCAGGCGCTGTTTGATGCCGCGAGCAAATTCGATTCGGGCACCGGTTGGCCCAGTTACTGGCGGCCGCTCAGTCCGGAGGCGGTCACGGAACAGCCCGATAACAGCCTGTTCATGCGGCGCACCGAAGTGCTCTGCAGCTGCTGTGATGCCCATCTGGGCCACGTTTTTGACGACGGGCCCCAGCCCACCGGATTGCGCTACTGTCTCAATTCAGCGGCCCTGGAACTCAAACCCGAATGAGCCCACGGCGCAGGGGGAGGCCTGATCCGGATCGCCAGCTCAGGTCTGGCTCAGCCGATTGCGCAGACTGAAGTCAAAGAATTGGTGCCCCGCAGCCGACCGCGAAAGCTGGGCGCAGGCAAATGTCATTGACAATTTGCTGGCGCTTACCTACTGTCCCGTGTGATGGGGCTTGTAGTCTGGCGATTTCGGGCTGGACGCAAACAATCGCAGGGATAGGAATGAAAAAGAATATTCAAGCGCTGCTGTTAGCAGTGGGGTGCGCGGCCGTGCCGCAGGCACAGGCGGGATGGTTCGACTGGATCTCCGAAATTGACGCCACGGGACTGTATGCCGGCGGTGCCCTCAATGTCACCAAGATGACCGGCCAGTTGTCGCGTCGCCTGGGCGGTCCGAATGATCCGGGTGGGCGTTCGATTCCCGAACCGGGTTTCCATACCACCGCCTTGTTGCGTGGTGGCTGGGCACCGCTGTCTTTCCTGGCGGTCGAAGCGCAGGTCGGTTTCGCTCTGGATAAAGATCAGATCGAAAATGCGGACAACACCCAGACCGTAAAAATGGATTCTTTGTACGGAATCTATCTGAAGCCCGAACTGCCCTTGGGTGAGCTGTTCTCCATCGTGGCCTCGGTGGGGTATTCCGATTTTTCCTATACGATTTCCCGGCCGAATGATTCCGATCCGGTCACTGGCGGACAAAGCAAGTTCGCCGACGATGGTTTTTCCTGGGGCGGAGGATTCAAGCTCAAACTCACCTCGCAGACCAAACTGATTCTGGAATACACCCAGCATTACGATGACGACATCGGTTCGGTCTACGGCGCCGGTGTCAGCGTCAACTACCTGTTTGGTGCCGGCGGTGGGGAAGAAGACGATTATTATTGAGTAGCATCGGATAACTGCAACGGGCTCCGAGAGGGGCCCGTTTTCGTTGTGTCAGCGTCAGCGGTCGGAGCCGAGTCCGGCCGCCGGGTTCACCGAATCTGCGACACCGTCGGGCTGGCCTGCTCGCGGGCACCGCCTTCATGCTGTTGCATCTTCCATAATCCCGCATACAAGCCGTCGTGGCGCAACAGTTCCGCGTGGCTACCCCGTTCTGCAATCCGCCCCGCATCAAGCACGACGATTTCGTCAGCGTCGACCACGGTGGACAGGCGATGGGCAATCACCAGCGTGGTTCGTTCCTCGGCCATTTCCCTGAGCGCATCCAGAATGGCGCCCTCCGACACCGAGTCCAGTGATGAGGTGGCTTCATCGAAAATCAGGATGCCCGGATTTTTCAGAATGGTCCGGGCGATCGCTATGCGCTGTTTCTCGCCGCCGGACAGTTTCAGCCCGCGTTCCCCCACCATGGTGTCCATGCCATCTGGCAAACTGGCGATGAAACTGCTTAGATGAGCCAGGTCGGCCGCGCGGGCAATTTCATCCGCGCTGGCGCCGGGACGGCCATAGGCGATGTTGTAAGCGATCGTGTCGTTGAACAGCACGGTATCCTGTGGCACGACGCCAATATTGGCGCGTAAACTCGACTGGGCATACGCGGTCAGCGGCAGGCCATTGATCTCAATCGCGCCCTGTTGCGGATCGTAGAATCGAAACAGCAAGCGGGCCAGGGTGGATTTCCCGGCACCGCTGCTGCCAACCACGGCGACCGTCTGGCCCCGCTCGATGACAAAATCAACCTGCCGCAGAATCGGCCGGTCCGGGCGATAGGCGAAATCAACTTCCCGGAAATGAATCCGCGCCGGTCCGGGCGCAAGTGCCTGGGCGGGCTCCAGATCGGTGACTTGTGGGCTGATATCCAGCAGCCGAAACATCCGGCTCATATTGGCCAGGGCCTGCTTGATTTCCCGATAGACAAAACCGAGAAAATTCAGCGGTACGAACAGCTGGATCATGTAGGCATTGATCATGACCAGGTCGCCCAGACTCATCTGGCCGGTGCTGACAGCGCCGGCTGCCATCCACATCATGCAGGTCACCGCGGCCGCGATGATCAGGGCCTGGCCCCCATTGAGTGTGGCCAGCGACAAGCGGCCCTGAACCATGGCGGATTCCCAGCGCCGCAGATTCCCGTCGTACTCGCGGGCTTCGAAGTCCTCGTTGCCGAAGTACTTGACGGTTTCATAGTTCAACAGCGAATCGATCGCCCGGGTGTTGGCCCGCGAGTCCAGGGTGTTCATTCGCCGCACATACTCGGTGCGCCACTCCGTGACCAGAATGGACCAGGCAATGTAAACCGCTACCGCCGCCACAATGACCAGGCCATAGAGCCAGCCAAACGCGGTCAGCAGGATGGCGGCGACCATGGCGATTTCCAGCAGGGTGGGCACGATATTGAACAGCATGAAGCGCAACAGAAAGCGTACACCGGAGACGCCACGCTCGATGTCCCGGGACAGGCCGCCGGTGCGTCGGCTCAGGTGGAAATCCAGTTCCAGGCTGTGCAGATGGCGGAAGACGCTCAACGACACCTGACGCATGGCGTTTTCAGTCACCCGGCCAAAAACCAGATCGCGCAGTTCGCCAAAGGCGACCGTGGCGAAGCGCAGGGCGCCATAGGCCAGCAACAGGGCCAGCGGTACCACCAGACGCGCGGCGCCATCCTGATCCAGGGCATCGACGATCAGTTTCAGCACATAGGGCAGGACCACATTGGCCAGCTTGGCTGCGACCAGTAGCGCCATTGCCAGGCCGATACGGCCAGGGAAGCTGCGAAGATAAGGCAGGAGTCGCCAGACGGTCTGCCACTCGGTCGGGCCGGAATTGCCGTCAGGCGGGGGGGTGACACCACGGGACATGCCAATACCACGCAAAAACTGCGAGTTTACCCTGTGCGCCGGACCTTCAGGTCTCGGGACCCGCGCTTCGAGCGTTAGCCTTTGCTCAGTACCTGAATTGCACGCAACACATCGCGGCGGCTGATCTGGCCAATCAGGCGATTGTCGTCGACGACGGGATAGCGCTTATAGGGCGAATCGATGAACAGCTTGGCCACGCTCAGCACGCTGTCCTCGGCATCGACGGTATGGACCGTATTGGTCATGAAATCCTCGACCTTGCCACCCGAGCGCTGTTCATAGCCGGCGTTCAGGGCGACTTTCAGGCAGTCCTTTTCGGACAGGATACCGATGATATTGCCCAGATTGTCAACGACCGGAGCGCCCGAAATCCCGTTTTCAATCAGCAAATGGATGGCTTCGAGCACGTCCTGCTGCGGTTTGAAGGTGACCAGGTTCGCCGCCATATAGTCTTTGGCACTGACCTTGTGCAGCATGGTAATTCTCCCTTATAGCCGTTTATTCGGCTTTTTGCTCACACGCACGTGGCGTGCCAGCGGCGGCACAAGCGCAGCTGAAACCGTCCTGACTGGCCACTCCCCCACAGCTCCCCTTGATCGGCTTGTTCTGGATAATGGCGCCAATGGCCATGCCCAGCACGGCCAGCAGCATGACCCCGAACGACACCAGAATCATGCTCAGCATGGACCCATACCCGACAGGCACCGGTACAGCGCCGATAGTAATGGTGTCTTAGCCACCGAAATCGTCCAGCATGATGTTGTCCTCTTCGACGCCCAGATCGGTCAACATTTTGATCACCGCGGCATTCATCATTGGCGGGCCACACATGTAGAACTCGCAATCTTCCGGCGCCGGATGATCTTTCAGGTAGTTCTCGAACAGCACTTCGTGGATGAAGCCGGTGTAGCCGTCCCAGTTGTCTTCCTCCAGAGGATCAGACAAGGCAACGTGCCAGTCGAAATTCGGGTTTTCCTTGGCCAGCATGTCGAAATCTTCGACATAGAACATTTCGCGTTTGGACCGGGCGCCGTACCAGAAGCTCATCTTGCGCTGGGTATGGACCCGGCGCAGCTGATCGAAGATGTGCGAGCGCATCGGGGCCATACCGGCGCCGCCGCCGACGAACACCATTTCGGCCTCGGTTTCCTTGGCGAAAAATTCGCCGAAGGGTCCGGAAATGGTCACCTTGTCGCCCGGCTTCAGGTTGAAGATGTAAGAGGACATCACGCCAGGCGGCAGCTCATGCATCTGCCGCGGTGGCGCTGTGGCGATGCGCACGTTCAACATGATGATGCCGCGCTCCTCCGGATAGTTCGCCATGGAATAAGCGCGCAGGGCGCCTTCCTTGGGGTGGGACTTCAGATCCCAGAACTTGAATTTGTCCCAATCCTCCCGGAAGCGCTCCTCGACCTCGAAGTTGGAAAAATCGATGGGAGTGGGCGGACACTCGATCTGAATATAGCCGCCGGCGCGAAAGTCAACATTCTCGCCTTCAGGCAGTTCCAGTACCAGTTCCTTGATGAAAGTCGCCACATTGTGGTTGGAACGCACCGTGCATTCCCATTTCTTGACCCCGAAGACCTCTTCGGGAACCGAAATCTTCATGTTCTGCTTGACCGCCACCTGACAGGACAGGCGGTCGCCTTCACGGGCCTCGCGTTTGGTGATGTGCGATGTTTCCGTCGCCAGGATCGAGCCGCCACCTTCATGGATCTTGACCCGGCACTGCGCGCAGGTGCCGCCACCACCGCAGGCTGATGGCACGAACAGCCCGGCATCCGCCAGGGTATTCAGCAGTTTGCCGCCGACAGGCGCATCGATGGTTTTTTCACCATTGATTTCGATCTGAACGTGGCCGCTGGAGACCAGCTGAGCGCGCGCGGACAGAATAATGGCCACCAGAGCGAGCACGATGGCGGTGAACAGCGTAACGCCGAGAATGATTTCAGTCATTGATCTTCGACTCCCTGCTTACAACTGAACGCCGGAAAAGGCCATGAAGCCCAGCGCCATCAGTCCAGCCGAAATGAAAGTGATACCCAGGCCCTGCAAACCGTCAGGAACATCCGAGTATTTGAGTTTTTCCCGCACACCGGCCATCGCGGTGATGGCCAGCGCCCAGCCGAAACCGGAGCCAATCCCGTAGGTGATGGATTCCGCCAAATTGTAGTCCCGCTCGACCATGAACAGAGAGCCGCCCAGAATCGCGCAGTTCACCGTAATCAACGGCAGGAAAATGCCCAGTGCGTTGTAGAGCGCGGGGAAATACTTGTCCAGGGTCATTTCCAGAATCTGCACCATCGCGGCGATGATGCCGATGTAGGAGATCAGCCCCAGAAAGGACAGATCCACCTCGGGCAGACCGGCCCAGGCCAGGGCGCCGTCCTTGAGCAGATAGGTGTAGACCAGGTTGTTGGCCGGCACGGTGATGGTCTGCACCACCACCACGGCAACGCCCAGGCCGACCGCCGTGGAAATCTTCTTGGAGACGGCCAGGAAGGTACACATGCCCAGGAAGAAGGCCAGGGCCATGTTCTCAACGAAGACGGCCTTCAGAAACAGATTGATATAGATTTCCATCAGGCTGCCTCGGTGCGGTGAACCGCATGAATCTGATAATCCGGCTTTTCAACCTGCGCCGGTTTCCAACTGCGTATGGCCCAGATGATCAGGCCGATGATGAAGAAGGCCGACGGCGGCAGCAGCATCATGCCGTTCGGGGTATACCAGCCGCCATCGGTGACCAGAGGCAGGATCTGCACGCCGAACAGGCTGCCGGAACCGAACAGCTCACGGAAAAAGCCGACGATCAGCAGGATAACGCTGTAGCCCAGGCCATTGCCGATACCGTCCATCAGGCTCGGGATGGGTGGGTTTTTCATCGCAAAGGCTTCAGCCCGTCCCATCACGATGCAATTGGTGATGATCAGTCCGACAAACACGGAAAGTTGTTTGGACACGGCGAACGCGTAGGCCTTCAGCACCTGATCCACCACGATGACCAGGGAGGCGATGATCGTCATCTGCACGATAATGCGAATGCTGCCGGGAATGTGATTGCGAATCAGGCTGATGAAGAAATTCGAGGCCGCGGTCACGGCGGTCAGCGCCAGGCACATGATCAGCGCCGTGTTCAAATTGGAGGTGACCGCCAATGCTGAACAAATCCCCAGAACCTGGAGGGTGATCGGGTTGTTGTCAAAGACCGGTTCGGCCAGGACTTTTCTAGTGTCTGACATGGAGACTATCCTTTCGCAAGATTACGCAGGAAGGGTGCGAAACCGTTTTCGCCCATCCAGAATTGCAGCAGACGGGACACGCCGTTGCTGGTCAGAGTCGCACCGGCCAGCGCATCCACCTTGTGCTGCGCGTCCGGGGTGTCTTCGCTGACACCGCCCTTGACCAGGCGAATGGCGGGTTCGAAGCTCAAGTCCTTGGCGCCGCGACGGGGGCGCCAGGTCGCGCTGGATACGGCGGCGCCGGCCCCGGCGAGCGGATAGACTTTCTTGCCGGGCCACTGGGCTTTCCAGCTGGGATTGTCTACCTCGCCACCCAGGCCGGGGGTTTCGGCATGTTCATAGAAGGACAGGCCGATGATGGTATTGCCATCGCCTTCCAGGGCCAAAAAGCCCCATAAGGTGGACCACAGGCCGTAACCGCGAACCGGAAGAATCAGCTTTTCGATACGCCCCTGCTCGTCACGGGTCAGATACACCGTGGCATAGCGTTCCAGCATGTTCAGCCCGGCCGGGTCGTCTTCGTTGCTCAGGGCCTGGGCCTGTTTGGGATCCTTGCTCGCCTTGCGCTGGTCATATTTCGCCGGATCGATCTGATCGGCAAACTCGCCATTGCTCAGGTCGACCACGCGGGCTTCAACCGATGCGAAAGCCTCGCTGATACTGCGGCCTTGCAGCGGAATGCCGGCGACTTCAACAATATTCTTTTGCTTGTCCGCGAGCTTATTGGCGGTCTGCAGGGGTTTCAGCTTCACCGCTGCGACCGAGACGAAAATCGAGCAGACCAGGCAAAGTCCCACCGCAACGATGAGCGTCTTGGCCATGCTGTCATTGGGCATGTTCTTTAGTCCCATGGCAATCTCCTCAGGCCGCTTCAGTGGCAGCGCGCAACTTGCGCCGTTTGATGTTGGCTCGGACCACGCCATAGTCGATCAGCGGGGCAAAAATATTGGCGAACAGGATGGCCAGCATCATGCCTTCCGGGAAGGCCGGGTTGACGACCCGGATCAGAACCACCATGAAGCCAACGAGCGCTCCGAAAATGAGCCGGCCGGTGTTGGTCATGGCCGCCGACACGGGGTCGGTGGCCATGAATATCATGCCGAAGGCGAATCCACCCAGCGTCAGATGCCAGTACCAGGGCATGGCAAACATCGGATTGCTGCTGCTGCCGATCACATTGAACAAGGCGCTGGTGCCCACCATTCCCAACAGCACACCCAGCATGATCCGCCAGGAGGCCACTTTGGTCAGCAGCAAGAAGCCCGCCCCGATCAGGCAGGCCAGAGTCGAAGTTTCGCCCAGTGAGCCCTGCATGGTGCCGAAGAAGGTCTGCATCCAGGTGATCCCGGATTCGGTGATCGCCGGGACGCCGCCCAGTGCCGCCATGCCCAGAGGCGTGGCGCCTGAAAAGCCGTCCACCGCTGTCCAGACCGCGTCGCCGGACATGGCTGCCGGATAGGCGAAAAACAGAAAGGCGCGTCCCGTGAGTGCGGGATTCAGGAAGTTCTTGCCGGTGCCGCCGAAAACCTCCTTGCCGATCACGACGCCGAAACTGATGCCCATCGCGACCATCCACAGCGGGGCGGTGGGGGGCATGGTCAGGGCGAACAGGATTGAGGTGACAAAGAAGCCTTCGTTGACCTCATGGTTGCGGATGGCGGCAAACAGGACTTCCCAGAAACCACCGACCGCGAACGTGACAAGATAGACCGGTACGAAGTACCAGAAGCCCAGCCAGAAGTTCGCCATGATGCTGTTGGGGTCATGGCTGATGCGGAACAAGTCCAGCAGATGGCCGCGCCAGCCAGCGGCCTGTTCCAGGCCCTGGGCCTGCAACGCCAGATTGGCTTGCAGGCCGGTGTTGTAGCAGGCCATCAGCACGCAAGGCATGACGGCGAGCCAGACATAAATCATCACGCGCTTGAGGTCGATGCCATCGCGAACATGCGGTGCGGTGCGGGTGACGTCAGGGGGCGAATAAAAGAACGTATCGACCGCTTCGTACACCGCGTAATACTTTTCCAGCTTGCCGCCCTTGGCAAACAGCGGATGCAGGCGGTCCAGGTAATTTCTTAATGCAGACATGCTTAGCCTTCCCGCTCGATCTGTTCCAGATTGGCCCGAAGATACGGGCCAAAATTGTATTTGCCGACGCAAACGAAGGAACTGAGCGCGAGATCCTCCTCGTCCAGTTCCAGGCATCCCAGCTCCTGGGCGGAATCCGTGTCTTTGACCACCAGGGCGCGGAGCAGCTGGGTCGCCAGGATGTCCAGCGGCATGACATCTTCATAATTGCCGATCGGCACCATCGCCCGGGGGCTGCCATTCTGGCTGGTCGAGAAGTCGAAGGTCTTGCTGGCCCGCTGGAAAGCCGAGACAAAGACATTGATGGCCGAGAACTTGTCCGGGCCCGGGCGGATCCAGCCGAGGAACTGGCGATCTCCGCCTTCGGCGAGTACCGAAAGCTGCAGATGGTAGCGGCCCAGGAAGCTCGCCCAGCCGCCGGCGCGGCGACCCGACCAGACCGAGCCGGAGATCACCCGGCAATCGGAGGATTCGCTGAGCTGGCCCTTGATCAGTTCATCGGTGCTGGCTCCCACACGGGTACGCAGCAGGCGCGGGTCGGCAATTTTCGGTCCTCCCAGAGCGATAATCCGCTCCGTGGGCAGATGCCCCGTCGCAAACAAGCGGCCAATGGCCATCACATCCTGGTAATTGATGTGCCACACCGTGCGTCCGGCGCCGACCGGGTGGAGATGATGAATGTGGGTGCCCACCAGGCCAGCCGGATGCGGGCCGGAAAACTCTGCCTCGCTCAGACCGGCCAGTTTGGGCAGGCCCAGGTCCGCGCCGGGGGCCTTGCATACAAACAGCTGCGGACTCAGCGTGTTGAGCAGACGAATGCCGTTGTGGAAGCTCTGGGGATCGTCGGCAATGACCAGAACCGGATCCGCGGCCAGTGGGTTGGTGTCGATCGCATTGACAAAGATCGCCGAGGCCGCGCTCTCGGGAGCGGGAATCTTGCTGTACGGACGGGTGCGTAACGCAGTCCAGAGGCCCGATTTCAGCAGGTTCTGCTTGACGATACTGGCATCCAGACTCTCCAGTTCGGCGTCATCGAAGCTGTCGAAAGTCTCTTGATCCTCGCCATCCAGGCGAATAACCACCGATTGCAGCGCACGTTTGGCGCCGCGATTGATGGCCTCGACCTCCCCGCTGCCGGGTGAGGTGAAGATGACGCCAGGATTTTTCTTGTCTTCGAATAGCGGCTGGCCAAGCTTGACCCGGTCACCTTCGGCAACAAACATGGTCGGTTTCATCCCGACATAGTCCTGGCCAATCAGTGCGACGCGGCTGATAGCGGGGCCGTTTTCGATGGACGGGCGGGGGTTGCCATTGATCGGCAACGTCAGCCCTTTCTTGATGCGAATATGCATAGTGCGGATTCGACTGTTGTGGTTATAAGTTCGCCGCAGAACGGCGTGGTGCCTAACTCTACATGCAAGCCAAGCAGACCCCCGGGCATGAATGGTAGTCGAATCTGTAGGCGGGATGCTAGCGGTAGCCGGATTGCTCCGCTATCGGCCACAAAAAAAGGCGGAGGTGTCAACACCTCCGCCTTCGAGTCTTGTTACCGGAAAGAGCGACTCAGTTCCGGTTCATGGTAGTGCCTCGATCAGGAGTTGGTGAACTCCGGATAGGCTTCCAGCCCGCACTCGGACAGATCAACGCCTTCGTACTCTTCTTCCTCGCTGACGCGGATGCCGATGACCGCTTTCAGCACGCTCCAGACCACCAGAGAAGTCACGAATACCCAGAAGAAGATCGTCGCTGCGCCGATCAGCTGGCCGCTGAAGCTGGAGCCATCATTGGTCAGCGGCACGACCAGCAAGCCAAGCAGGCCGCAGGTGCCGTGCACCGAAATGGCGCCAACCGGATCGTCAATCTTCAGCTTGTCCAGCATCAGGATCGAGAACACCACCAGGACACCGCCGGCGATGCCGAACAGGGTGGCCGTCAGGGCAGTCGGGGTGCTGGGCTCGGCGGTGATCACCACCAGGCCGGCCAGTGCACCGTTCAGGGCCATGGTCAGATCAGCTTTGCCGAACAGCAAACGCGCGGTGAGCAGAGCGGCGACCAGGCCGCCCGCGGCGGCGGTGTCGGTGTTCAGGAACACCATGGCGACCGCATTGGCGTTGGAGATGTCACCCAGCTTCAGCACCGAGCCACCGTTGAAGCCGAACCAGCCCATCCACAGGATGAAGGTGCCCAGCGTGGCC
>JBFJVB010000008.1:0-51115 GCA_041624435.1 Oceanococcus sp.
CGGCTGTTCATCGACACCCACAGCTACGGGCGCACCTATTTTTACAATGACACCGGCAACAGCCGCCTGCTGGAGCTGACCCGCGCGCTGGCCGACCTGATCCGGCGAGTTCCTACGACCAACTACGCGCAGCAGGTTGAACCCAGTCTGCGCGGCATCGGCGCCAATGATGAGTATTTTGCCTACGACCTGGCCGTGCCTTCATACACCCTCGAACTGGAGCCCGGCACCGAAAGGCAGACTGCGGAATACGGCGGCATCCCCAATGTCAGTCACTCCGGGTTTATCCTGCCCGAAGCGCAAGTGCCACGGATGCGCGACGAGGTCTACCAGATGGCCCTTCTGGCCTACTACCATCAGGCCGGCCCGCCGTTTCTCCAGGGCATCCAGGTGCATGATGCCAACACCCAGGAGCTGCTGGTCGAGGGCGCCTGGCAGGACGGGAACGCGGGCCGCGAGTTGAGCTTCAGCCAGAACCAGGCTCTGACTCCAGGCCACCGGTATGCGCTGAGTCTGCACTTCAACAAGCCCATGCGCCTGCGTGACCAGAACCAGCAGATCCGCAATTATCCGGGCCAGCTCGTCACCCTGGAGCCAGCGGTCACGCTCATCGGTCAGGGCCGCAGCCAGAATCTGGATGACGCGCCAGGGCAGTGGCTCGACAGGCGCTATCAGGCCGACAGTTATCGCCTGGAATTCACCGCGGGTCAGAATCTGGGCGACACCGCCCAGCTTCAGGTCACAGCACGCGATCTGTCCGGCCATGCCCTGGACAGCCAGCCCGGCACGCCGGCGGACTGGGCCCAGGGCCACTGGGTCGCCTACGAGGACGAAACCGGAAACAACCGCAGTGGCGGCGAAGACAGGCAGTTCTCGCTGCGCTTTCAGGCCCGGTCGGAAAATCCCTCGCCTTCCGGCGGTGGTGGCGGCTCGCTCGGTCTGGGACTGGTCTGTGCATGGCTGCTAAGATCGCGGCGCCGCGGCCGCCACCCCAGCAGTGCCAAGCCATGATCCATGACTCTCCCCAGGCCCGCTACCAGGCCGATCTGAAGCAAGCCGGCTTTGTCGCCGATGCCGCCCAGCAACGCGCCGTGACGTGTCTGGACGCGATCCATCGGGCCCTGGCGGACAGCCCACCACGCAACGGCCTGGTCCGTCGCCTGACCCGGTCCAGTACCTGGCCCCCGGTCAAGGGCGCCTATTTCTGGGGCGGCGTGGGACGCGGCAAGACCTACCTGATGGACTGCTTTTACGACACCCTGCCCTTTGCAGCCAAGCGACGCGTCCATTTTCACCGCTTCATGCAGGAAGTGCATCAGCGCAGCAAGAGCCTGGGCCAGGTCTCTGACCCATTGACGCATATCGCCGCTGAACTCGCCGAGCAGACCCGCGTACTGTGTTTTGACGAATTTTTCGTGGCCGATGTTGCCGATGCGATGATCCTGGGGCGCCTGCTGGAAAAGCTGTTCGCCCACGGCATCACCCTGGTCACCACCTCGAATATCCCCCCCGAACAGCTGTATCAGGGCGGCTTGCAGCGCGACCGCTTCCTGCCCGCCATTGCGGATCTGCTGACAAACTGCCACGTCCTGGAAATTGACGGCGGCGAGGACTACCGCCTGCGCGTGCTGGAACAGGCCGAAATATACCACTGGCCGCTGGATGAGCAGGCCGAGGTCAATCTGCACAACTACTTTTCCGGTATCGCACCCGACGCCGTCCATCCCGAACACAGCCTGAACGTCAACGGCCGTGAAATCGCCCTGCGCCAATGTGCCGACGGTATTGCCTGGTTCGATTTCAATGCCCTGTGCGCCGGCGCACGGGCGGCCGATGATTACATCGAAATTGGCCGTCTGTACGGCACCGTGCTGCTGTCCGGAGTGCCGCAGCTGAACTGGGAAACGGAGAATGAAGCCCGACGTTTCCTGCATCTGGTCGATGAATTCTACGATCGCCGGGTCAAATTGATCATCGCCGCGGCGGTCTCGCTGGAAACACTCTATATTGGCGACAAGCTCAAATTCGAATACGCCCGCGTGGTCAGCCGCTTGCAGGAGATGCAATCCCATGACTACCTGGCTTCGGCGCACCGACCATGAAAAAAGCCTTATCCCCCGCCCTGCAAAAGCTTATCGCCGACTATCGGGGCAAGTTGCCCGGCAAGCTGGAGGACATCCGCCAGCTGCACATCAGTGGCGCGATTGCAGACCCGGCCGCCCTGGAAGCGTATTACACGGCGGTGCATCAATTGGCCGGTTCATCCGGCAGCTACGGATTTCCCGCAGTCAGTGAGGCGGCCCGCAAGCTCGACCGCTATCTGGCGGATGTGCGCGCCGGCGAACAGACCTATTCGGCCGCGACCGCAGCCAGCGAACTGGAGGCCATCGCCGCCAGCATCACCGCTACGGCGGATAGCCCGTGATGTCGCGAATCTCCTGATACAGGGGCTGCAGGCGCGCGTACATTTTCTGGTAAACCCGGCGATACAAGGCATCATAGGTCGCCACCGCATCCGGCTGCGGTTCGAACACATCCTTGACCCGGGTCATGGCCGATACCGCCGCGGGATAGTCCGCGTACAGGCCCTGGCCAACCGCGGTATTGATGGCCGCACCCAGAGCCGAGGTTTCGTACACGTGCGGGCGCTGCGCCGCCATGCCGAAGATGTCTGCGGTCAGCTGCATGGCGCCGTTGCTCTGCGAGCCACCTCCCGCCACGCGTAAAATGCGCAGCTTGGCGCTGCGCCTGGCCACTTTCTCCGCCCCTTCCCGCAAACCGTAAGCCAGACCTTCCAGTATTGCCCGATAGACATGGGCCCGGGTGTGCACATCGCCGAAACCGATGATCGCTCCTTTGGCTTCGGGGCCAGGCTCACGCACCCCTGGCGACCAGTAGGGTTGCAGGGTCAGCCCCATCGCACCCGGAGGCACGCTGTCGAGCAATTCATCGAACAGGGCTTCTGCGGCGATGCCGCGTTCATCGGCGATTCTTTGTTCACGGTCGGCAAACTGGCGCTTGAACCAGCTGACCATCCAGAAGCCACGATAAATCTGCACTTCGGTGTTGAAACTGTCCGGGACCGCGGCTGGAAACGGCGGAATGAATTTTTCGACTTCCACGTACTTGCTGACCGTGGTGTTGATCGTGGCCGTGGTGCCAAAGCTCAGACAGGCCTGATCGGGATTCACGCAGCCGGCGCCCAGGACCTCGCAGGCCTTGTCCGCGGCCGAAGCGATCACCGGCAGGCCGGAGGGCAGACCCAGATGCTCCGCCGCGCTTGCGCATAGACCGCCCATCGGCGCACCCGGCGCCACCAGCTCCGGCAACTGCGCTGGCCGGATCCCCGGCAAGGCCTGCCATTTCCAGTCGTGCGCACCAGCCCAGCGCTGCTGTTTGTAATCGAATGGCAGATAACCGACCTGACTGCCAATCGAGTCCTGCCACTGGCCCGTCAGCTGGAAATTCAGATAGCCTGATAACAGCACATAGCGCTGTGTTTTCGCCCAGAGTTCCGGTTCGTGCTGCAACAGCCAGTTGGCGGGCGCCTCGGCCTGAAACTGCGCGATGGTGGATTTCAGGCCCAGGGCGCGAAAAGCCAGCCCCCACAGCCCACCGATCGGCGCCTGATTGAGTGCCTGCCGCTTGTCCATCCAGACAATCGCCGGTCGCAGAGGCTGGTTATCGGCCCCGATACAGACCATGGTCGCGCGCTGCGTGGTCAGACTCATCCCGCTGATCGAATGGGGATCCAGCTCTTCCCACAAGCCCTGACAGGCCTGTCCGATCAACTTCCAGTACAAGGTACTGTCCTGTTCGGCCCAACCCGGCTGGGTCGAAAAATACGGCTCAAGCGCGATCTGCCGGCTGCCGCACAGGTCCCCGTTCAGATCGAAAACGATGGCCCGCACGCTTTGCGTGCCCACATCGATCGCCAGCAGCCGTTCGTTCATTCCTGTCCCCGCGGCGGCAGACTGTAACGGTCATGCCAGCGCCGATACCAGGCCCCTTCCTCATTGCCCCAGGTGCGGTCATCCCAGCCCAGTTCAGGCTGACAGACTTCACGAATCCGCGGCATCAGTTCCCGGCAGGCATCCGCCAGGACCAGACCCAGACGGGTCCGCCGCAGCAACAAATCATCCAGATGCACTACGGCCTCATGACGGGCGGCGTAGCGGAGTTCCGCCCAGACCGTCGAACTCGTGCCGATCCGTGAAAAATCACCCGGCTGCACCAGGGCAAGCAACTGCGGCAGCGCCGGACCGAACCGTCCCAGCAGCCGCTGCCACACCGCCGGCTCACAGGCTTCGGGTCGCTCCAGGGCCGGCAACTCATCCAGAATCTTCTGGGTTGGAGGCGTCTTCTTGTGCCCGCGAACCGCAGCCAGAACTTCCAGCGCCGTCAGCCGGAAAGTCGTGAGCTTGCCGCCGGTGATGCCGATCAGCCCGGGCTGCTGCCACATGGCCGACTCACGCGATTCATCGGAGGGGTTTGCCGCGCCACCATCCACCACCGGCCGCACGCCCGCATAGGTGCTGATGACATCGGCCCGCCCCAGTTTCAAGCCCGGCCAGACATGCGCGGCTCCGCGCAATAGATAATCCACTTCCGCCGGGCTGATATGCGGCTCCCGATCCAGATCCTCACCATGATCGAGATCGGTGGTCCCCAGCAAGGTTGCTCCTTCCCAGGCGTAAGCCACCACCGGGCGAGCATCGTCCGGATGCAGAAACGACACCGCCAGCGGCAAGGGCAAGCGACGGGCTGAAAACAGCAGATGGGACCCCCGGAGCGGGCGCAGTTTGGGCGCCTGCCCCCCGCCCAGGCGATCGGCCCAGGCCCCGGTGGCATTGATCACGGTGCGCCCGCGCAAGCTGCCTTGTTCCCCCTGGGGTCCGGCCTGCCAGCGCACCCCGGTAACGCGTCCATCCTGCTCAATCAGACCGCTTACTGGCGCGTAATTGTAGGCCCGGGCGCCATGGGCGCAGGCCTCCTGTATCAGCCGCAAAACCAGCCGCGCGTCATCGGTCTGGGCGTCTTCGAAATACAACACGCCGCTGAGTTCATGGGTCGACAGATCCGGCACGCTGCGATCGAATTCGTCCCAGCGCAGTTTGCGTGAACACCACTTGCCGGCGATCGCGTCATACAGCCCCAGGCCGATGCGGGTAATGCCCAGGCCCGGTTTCTGCCCGTAGTAAATGGGAAACGCAAAACCCAGTGGACTCACCAGACCAGGGGCATCGCGCAGCAGGGCCTGCCGCTCTCGCACCGAATGGGCGGTCAGACGCCATTGTCCGCTGCTCAGGTAACGCAACCCGCCGTGCACCAGCTTCGACGAGCGGCTGGAGGTCCCGCTGGCAAAATCATTCTGTTCCAGCAGGATCGCCCGCAAGCCCTGGCGCACGGCTTCGCGCAGAATTCCCGCGCCGGTGATGCCGCCACCGATGATGATCAGATCCCATTCCTCTTGCGAGGAACTGGACAGGTCGGGCAGCGCTTGCAACATCAATCGAACAACTTGCCGGGGTTCATGATGCCGCGGGGATCCAGCTCTCGCGCCACGGCGCGAATCATCGCCAGCCCCTGGGCAGTCTTTTCGGCTTCGAGATAGCCTTTGTGGTCAACACCAACCCCGTGCTGATGGCTGATCGTGCCGCCAAATTTCACCACCTGCTGGCTCACCCGATCCTTGAATCGGCGCCAGCGTTCCAGCATCTGCTCCCGGTCGTTGGTGGCGCGGAAAATGAAGGTCGAATAGATGCTCGAGCCCTGCGGGTAGACGTGGGACAAATGCGTGAAGGCATGCACTTTCTCGCCTTCTTCGGCAAAGGCATCGCGAGCGGCCTGCTCCATGGCCTGCATCAGCACGGTCACCTGCGGCCAGTCCACGGCGGTTTCGATGGTATCGGCGCCGTATCCTGCCGCCCATAATGAATTGCGCAGATACGGTCCACGGAAACGGTTCTTTTCCCAGGCCCGACCAACCCACGGCCCCATGTGCACACCACCGAAACGACGGCAAACCGACAAGGCGTCGGCCCAAACCCGACGCACTCTCTTGCGCTCGCCGGAAACGCCGAGCATCAGCATGCATTGTCCCTCGCCCACCCCACGCAGCCGCAGATAGCGCTGCAGGGCGGCAAGCGCTTTTTCATGCCCCGCCAGAGCCAGCTGGGTCTCGGTCTCGATGACATTGGACAGACGCAGCATGGACAGGCCGGGTCTCAACTGCGCCAGAGTCCGCACCGCGGTGATCGCCGCTTCCCAATCCGGGAACATCACCGGTTCGAAGCGCTCTACTTCCGGGTACGGCACGACACGCATCTGGGCTTCGCTCAGAATGCCGAAACGGCCCTCCGAGCCCATGACGAATTCACGCAGATCCGGCCCCGCCGATGAGGCGGGAATGGTCGGAATGACCAGATCGCCCGACGGGCAGGCCATCTTGCCGCCGGCGAACAGCTGTTCGATGCGTCCGTAGGCCAGCGACTGCTGCCCACTGGAACGGGTGACCACCCAGCCACCGACGGTGGAATACTCGAATGACTGCGGAAAATGCCCCAGCCGATAGCCGTGCGCCTTGAGCTGAGCTTCAACCTGAGGCCCCGGGGTGCCAGCATCAAACGTGGCCAGACGCGAGGTCTCATCCAGGTGCCGCAAGCGGTTCAGGGCGGACAGATCGACGTTGACCACGGGTGGCGCCTCGGATGGCACACTCAGATGCCCTGCCACACTGGTCCCGCCAGCAAAAGGAATCAGCTGCCAGCCCGCCTGGTCAGCTCGGCTGACGATCGCCTGAACTTCGGCGTGCGTACCCGGCGTAACCACCGCATCCGGAAAGGGTCCGAGCACGCCAAATTTTTTCGCCAGCCAGTCCGGAAAACTTTCGCCGTGGGCGTGCAGCAAGCGGTTTTGCGCCCCCGTATCCAGACCCGCTTCACCCTCCAGGCGGGACTCGGGAACCTGCTTGACCACAGCCTCCAGTTCGACATCCGACAAGGGCTGTGAAGCACCGACGCGGGTGTCCAGAAAAGTCCGTGCTTCCGGAGTCAGTTCATAGTCAGTCGCTGAGTCACCCCAGCCATTCCATCGGCGCATTGTTTACTCCCATTTCTGAGCGCGAAGTATACCCAAGCACGCCGCGCGGATTATGATAAAAAGCAGGTATTGGGCAGCTGCCCGTGCTCCATGCCGAACAGGCCAAAAGCTCAATTCCTGAGTGATTTCACGAGCTTGGCCAAATTGGTGCGGCTCTCCACGCCCAGTTTGCGATAGGCGCGATACAGATGGGTCGACACGGTCGATGGCGCCAGATGCAGATTCGCGCCAATCGCCTTGGCGGACAGCCCTTCACAAACCTGAAACACCACGGTGCGCTCCCGCTCGGTCAACTGGTCCAGTGGACCGGCCTCGCGCAAGCGCAGCAGGAACAGGTCGCCCATGGCTTCGACCCGCAAGCACAAGTCCTCTCCCACGCTGCCGGAGAAGCCGGCCGGCGGCAGCGCAAACGGCAGGCGCTCTCCCGACCAGTCCGGAAACCCGGATTCGAGCATGTCCATGAAGTGAGTTTCCACTTCATGAAAAACGCCGGTGGCATCACACACCGCACTCCACTCCCGTCGCGCACCCGATTTCGGCCTGCTGATGGTGAGAAAAAAACTGTGCGACGCCGCCTGGATCAAATGATGCAGGACCTGCTCCTGAATGGCTTTTTCCGCGACGCTAAACTCCTTGGATCGATCGGTACGGTACAGCGACAGCAGGGTGTACAGGCCACTGCGGGGCTCGAGATTCACCGACGACAGAATCCGTTCGACCCCGAACGGCGCAAACGCCTGCGTGTACAGCTCCGATTTGTAGAATTTTCGGTCGGACAGCACATCGGACATCGCGACTGGCTTGCCCAGATTCTTTTGCACTTGCACAAACAATGGGTTGATCGATTTGCTGGCCTCAAGCGCGGCAGCGAAACTGTCCGGCAGACCATCAACCGTGACATTGTGAAATTGCGCCTCGCGACGTGTGCCACTGCCCCAGACGGCGGCATCGAAAGGCAGCAGGCTCCGCAACTCCCGCAATGCCCAGCGCCGGAACCGCTCCGGCGGCACGTCGGCACCCTGACAGTACAAACTGCTGATCAACCGATGCAAGGCTTGCATGGTCCGTTTCCTCCAGTGATTCAAGGCTCTCCCACCGCCGAGCCTGCACGCTGGCGATTACACGAACTGCGCCGTGCTTTTGTCCCAGATTATGGGTCATTCGAGGCAATGTCCATGCCGTCCTATTGATTCAGCCGCGGCCTGCCCCCATTGTAAAGCCGCTTCTGGGTAATGAACCACTATGGAATACAAGGATTACTACAAATTGCTCGGCGTCGAGCGCGGCGCCGACGCGGCCGAGATAAAAAAGGCCTACCGGCGTTCGGCACGCAAATATCACCCAGACGTCAATCACGAAGCCGGCGCGGAAGAACGCTTCAAGGACCTCCAGGAAGCCTATGAAGTGCTGCGCGATGAGGAAAAACGGCAGGCTTACGATCAACTGGGGGCCAATTGGAAAGCCGGGCAGCAATTCCGGGCACCGCCTGGCTGGAGCCACGCGGATTTCGGCGGCGCCGGCGGCGACGGCTTTTCCGACTTTTTTCGCAATCTCTTCGGTGCCGGCGGCGGCGGCGGCGGCTTCGAACAGGATTTTGGCGGCGGCTTCAAACAGGCCCGCGCGCCTCAGACCGCCCGGCTCAGCGTTTCCCTGGCCGAGGCCTATGCCGGCGCAACCCGCACGCTGAGCATTGGACCGCAAGGCAAGCAGCTCAAGGTCCGAATCCCCAAAGGCGTGCAGAACGGCCAACAGATTCGCCTCGCGGGTCAGGCCCAGGGCGCCGATCTGTTCTTGCGGATTGAAATTGAACCCCATCCGCTGTTCCGCCTCGATGGCAAGGACGTGTTCCTGGATCTGCCGATTACACCCTGGGAAGCCGCGCTGGGCGCCAAGGTGCCGGTACCCACCCTGGGCGGACCGATTCACATGTCGATACCCGCGGGGGCACGCAGCGGCCAGAAGATGCGTCTGCGCGGACGCGGGCTCAACGGCGGAGACCAGATTCTGCACCTGCTGATTCAGAATCCGCCCGACTTGAGCGCCGAAGACAAGGCGCTATTTACCCGCTTGGCGGAACAGTTCGACTTCGATCCGCGCGCCAAACTCACGCAACAGACTTGAGCTTGCGCTGCCGTCGGGCGGAAAACCACCGCCCCACCGCCCCCGTCGGCCGCACCTGCCCATCCATCACATATTCCAGATGGTCGGGGTTATGCAGCAACCAGGCCAGGCGATCGCGAAATGCCCGACTGGCGGTCCACAGGATTCTGTCCCCTGGGCGGATCTGCTGCTCTTCGTCGGGCAACAGATACTGCTCGCCCTGACTGGTCAGAAACAGGGGAATCGCCGGCAAGCGCTCGCTTCGGCGCATCGGGTCGGTGAGCAGGTCACCGATCCGCACCGGGCGCTGCTGGGCCGCGAGTTTGCTGATGGCCGGGGCTTCGCGCTCGGAAAAGCGCACGCACCAGGTCAGTGGCGTCAGCTCACCATTGAGCGCACTGATGCGGCGCAACAGCGCGCGAGCCCAGGCGTCATCCTGGCGTCTCACCTGGGCCAGGAAATCCGCAAGTAGCGGCACGGTAATCAAGGCCAGCAGTCGCCAGACAATGACCCGGCTGGGCTCCATGACCAGGTCCAGCTTGGCAGCATTGAAGATCTCATCGTCTGAGCGCTGGTTCTGCCGCGCCACCTGAAAGATGGCGGGATTGATCTCCCGGGCGGTCATGATCACCGAAAGGTTGTTCGCATCGTCATCGGTACCGGCCACGATTCCCACCGCCTTTTCCACTCCGGCCTCGTGCAACGGTTCCGGATCGGTGCCACTGCCGACGATCACCCGCGCGGGCATCTGCCCTTCCAGTTCCTTGAGGCGGGCCGCATCCGACTCGATCACGCTGACCTCGATGCCCTCGGCACTGAGATAGCGGGCCATCGCCTGACCAAAGCGACCGAATCCGCAAATCACCCACAGCCCTTTGGGCGGATTCACGCTGGCGTCCAGTCGGCGATCTGGCATCGTCACCAACCAGCGATGCAGCAGATGAATATTCGGTGTTCTGACCGCCATACCCATATGTTCAGCAAAACTTTCAAACGGATTGATAATCACATCCGTTTCGAAGGATTCCATGTTGTTGGCGGCTTCACGACTTTCCGCGCGACAGATCACATGCAATTCCGAGCGCAGCAACTTGCTGGTGACCGCAATTTTTACATTGACCTTGTCGCTATTGGTCATGGCCAGCACACCGATACACAGCGGCAAGCGCAAGCCGGCCTCTTTGAGATGCTGGGTAATCGACGCATCACCGCAGAAGCTCGGCACATCCAGCACCAGCTCTTCCAGGTGCAGGTTGGCAATATTTTCCTGGTTGCGCTCGATGACGACGCACTGGATGCCCCGATTGACCAGGGAACGGACCAGCAGACTGCCGGTTTCGCCATAACCGCAGACAATGTAGAAAGGATCACGGATCGCCCTGACCGCGCGAATGAAGCGCGCCTCGGTCATGGCGCGAGAAAACGCCGGATCCTGGATCAGGGAGAAAATCTTGCCGATGGCGTAGAGCCAGCTGATGACGGTCAGATACAGGGCAAACGTGACCCACATGCGTTGCGCCGGCAGCAGCTCATACGGAATCTCACCAAAGCCGATGGTGGGGCCGACAAAGCTGATGAAATAAAAGGCATGGAAAAAATCGTAATGCCACACCTGGCCGCGATCATCCACGCCCGGAATCAGCACCAGGCCCACCATGGAAATGGCGTAGGCCACGATCAGCATGATCAGCGGCGCCCGCATCCGCCGCAGAAACAGAAAAATCACCCGTTCCATCATGCCGAACTCCTAACGCCGTAAGGTCAGGGTTTCCACCACCAGCAGCACGACAGAGGCCAGGTTGGCAATCAATGCGCCACCCGCCAGAGACACGACGCTGGAGACGACGATGGGTGTATCCGGCGAAGCATAGGCTTGACTGGCGACCCCCCAGACCACCGCTGCCGCAATCAGATGCAGGTCCGCCACCAGAGAACTGGCCAGCAGCACGGCGCCCAGATGGGAACGATCACCGAACTTCAACACCGTCGCGATCAAGCTGACAACCAGCGCCGCAAACAACTCCAGCACGTGATGATGCTCCGGCTTGTCGATATCGCCCATGACGAAACCGAAATTCAAGGTCAGCGCCAGCAATACGAAAAAACCGAATAGCACCTTTTCAAGATTCATTTTCCTCCCCCTGTGTTGCCGTCATCCAGACATCACTATACCTGTTCCCCGACGCGACGAAGCCCGGCCCAGGGACGTATGATGCCCAGGATTGAATTGGATCAATGGCATGCAAAAATCAAGCAAGTTCGCTGTAGCGTTGCTGGTCCTGGCCAGTGTGGTGTCGCCGGTTTCCGCCCTGTCCACGCTGCTGGGCAACGCCTACGACCTGAGCAGCGATGAGCTGCTCTACCGCGAAGTACACCAATTCCGTTATGAGCAGGACATCCTGGTCGGCGACGAAGTGAAATATCTTCGGCCGGATGGCAGTTTGCTGGGCAGAAAATCGCTGGACTTCCGCCCGAGTCTGTACCTGCCCGCCTTCACCACTGAACTGTATGACGGGCGTTACGTGGAAGGCCTCAGATACGTCGAGGGCCAGATCGAGGTTTTCAAGCGCCTGGGCAAAGATGCCCAGGAGCAATCCCGGATCATCGACCGGCGTGACGCCATGGCCGCGGATGCGGGCTTCAACAACTACGTGCATCGGCGGTTTGACGATCTGGTCCAGGGCGAGAAGGTCGCGTTTCATTTCATCGCGGCCAGCCGACTGGCCGCGGTGAAGCTCAAAGCACGGCGCGTGGCCGACCGCAATCTGGGCGGCCAGACCCTGATTGAATTCAAGGTGAGCCTCAGCTCAATCCTGAGTCTGTTCTTCGATCCCCTGCGACTCAGCTACGACGCGCTCACCCGGCAGCTGGTTGAATACCGCGGTCTGTCCAATGTGCGCGATGAACAAGGCGAGCCCTACCAGGTGCGGATTGCGTATCCGCAATTCATCACAATGCCCGCAGCAGCGCAATGAAAACTGCGCTGACAACCGCCATCTGGGCCGTGTTCAGGATCTGCCCGGCCCGTTCCAGCCGCCGCAGGGCCGGTTCATCACCGCGCTCCCGGTATTGCATCAATCGCGGCAGCAATTCTCGCCAGGCCAGCACGTAACCCACACAGCATAAGGCGATCACCATGCGCATCACGTTCGGCACGGCCAGCTGACTGAACAGCAGCGCCAGCGCAGCGCCACTCAGGGCCGCGCAGTACAGGTAGTAGGGCGAAATCACCCGGGTAACAAAGGCGTGCACCGAGCGTTCTGGCAGCAGGCGAAAAGCCGCTGGCATCAGCAGCAGTGCCGCCAGGACATTGCTGCCCAGCAGGATACCGAGCACCAGCAACAGGACCGTCGTGGCAATCATCAATACCAGTTCAGTGCATGTTGCAAGATGCAGTAGTGGTCTTCGAACATCTGCCGGGGATCAATCTCGTCCCGGCGCCACCAGCGCGCCGCGGCGGCATCATCACCGGCCTGGACAACAGGCGGCACAGTGCCGTCCAGGCGATAGTGAAACAGCTGGGTCACGAACCGCCCACGGGCAGAGCGCTCAGGTGCATCATAGGCCCGGCTGGCCAGCAGCTGCGCCGATGTAGCCGTGATGCGCAAGCCGGTCTCTTCTTCCAGTTCCCGCCGCGCACCGGCCTCAAGGCGTTCAGCCACATCGAGAAAACCGCCGGGCAGCGCCCACTGCCCCTCACCGGGCGCACGACCACGCTGCACCAGCAGAATCTGATCAGCGACTTCAACCAGCGCATCCACGGTCTGGAAAATCGGCGGATAAGGCGTTCCGGACCAGGCCTGTCGCGATGCCTCGATCACCGCATAATCGGCGCAGCAGCGCGCAAATTCCGCTGCCGCCACCAGTTCGCGCAAGCAGCCCAGACCGGCCTGCGGCAAATGCTCCTGCAATTCTTCGAGCCGCCCCACGGCGCCCTGTGGACCCGCAGCCAGCAGAGCCTGCCGCAGCGGCGTTGCGCTCAGGCCTTGGTGGTTCGGCAGTTCGACATAAGCCCATTGCGGAAACAGCGCCAGATAGTAGGAGCTGGCATCCTTCATATGCCCGTACAGGGTCACCGGCCCAGCCCCGGCATGCTGGTCAACCGCGTTGCGCACCGCGGCCAGCCAGACCTCTTCGTTGTAGAACACATCCGGCACCGCCGCGAACAACACTCGCTCAGGATCGATATCCGGGAGGCTTTGCCGAATCAGGGTTTCGCGTTCGGCATCGGACCAGGGATTCCTGATACTGCGCGCCTGACGGGCCGAGCCCAGAATGACCAGGAGTCGCCCACAGGTGTCGAGGACCGTCCGGCATACCGCTTCGTGGCCACGATGAAACGGCTGAAAGCGGCCGATAACCAGGCCCAGGCCAGATTCCCTGGCCGTCAAGCTGCCAGTCTCAGGCATTACCGACCCAGGTCCGGGCACTGGTAAACATCGTCAGCCACGGCGATTCCTCACCCCAATCCGCGGGATGCCAGGAGAAACTGGCGGCGCGGGTGAGGCGTTCCGGATGCGGCATCATGATGGTGACCCGTCCGTCCGCATTGCTCAGACCGGTGATGCCTTGCGGCGAACCGTTCGGGTTGAGCGGGTAGCGCTCGGTTGCCGCGCCATGATGATCGACGTAACGCATGGCCAGTTGCCCGGCCGCCTGCAGCGCTTGAATCTGTCGATCCTGGGCGGCGAACTGAGCCCGTCCTTCCCCATGCGCCGAAGCGATTGGCAGGCGTGAACCCGCCAGCGCGCTCAACAAGACCGAGTTATTTTCCGGAATCTCCACCAGCACCGTGCGCGCTTCAAACTGCTCCGAACGATTACGTCCGAACTGCGGCCAGTCGTCGGTGCCCGGAATCAGTTCCTTGAGCGCGGCGAGCATTTGACAGCCATTACACACGCCCAGGGCAAAATGTCCCTGGTTGGCAAAGAAGGCACTGAACTGCTGGCGTGCCAGCGGGTTCAGCAGGATGCTTTTCGCCCAGCCACGGCCTGCCCCCAGCACGTCCCCATAGGAAAAACCACCGCAGGCGGCCAGGCCGACGAAACCTTCCAGGCTCTTGCGCCCGCTCAGAATGTCACTCATATGCACATCCTGCGGAGCGAAACCGGCCCGCTCGAACATCCAGGCCATCTCGATCTGACCATTCACGCCCTGCTCGCGCAGGATCGCCACCGGCGGACGCCGGCTGATGACCGCCGGTGCCTGTGGAGCGCAGCCCAGCACCACGTTCAGGCCTGGGTCGGTGGCGTCGGCGATCGCCGCGAACTCTTCCCGCGCGCAGTCCGGGTCATCGCGCAGCGCCTGCAAGCGATAACTGGTTTCGGCCCAGCACTGCTGCAAGGCGCGGCTGTCACCCAGATAATGCTGTTCATTCTGCGGCCCGCAAATGCGCACCACCTGATCCGCACGCGGACTGGCGACGACCGTGGCGACCAGCCCGGCCGCCCCGGCCTGACCAAGCACCTCGCCGACAGCAGCCAGCGGGACCTGAACCAGGGCGCCCACCTCCTCGTTGAACAGGCGAGCGAGCAGCGCATCGCCGAGCAGGCTGATGTCCAGCCCGCAACGCGCGGCGAAAGCCATCTCCAGCAAGGCCACCAGCAAGCCGCCATCGCTGCGGTCATGGTAGGCGAGCAGTTGGCCCTTCACCCGCAAGGCCTGGATCAACTCAAACAAGGCGCGCAGTGCCTGCGGGCTCTCGACATCCGCAGTGGCGCCCGCGCCCTGGGCATAAACCTGGGCCAGCGCGGAGCCGCCCAGACGCATCTGTCCGCCAGGCAGTTCCAGCAACACGATCCGGGTTTCGCCCCGATCACGCACCAGTTCAGGAGTGGCGACCTGCGCCACATCCGTCGTTGGCGCGAAGGCCGTTACGATCAAGGACACCGGCGAGCAGATGTCGTGGTCCTGCCCGTCTTGGCTCCAGCGCGTCTGCATGGACAGCGAATCCTTGCCAACCGGTATCGCCACGCCCAGAGCGGGACAGAATTCCTTGCCCACGGCCTCCACCGTGGCCAGCAGAGCGGACGACTGCTGCGCGTCGCCGGCGGCGGCCATCCAGTTAGCCGACAGGCGGACCTGGGACAGATCGGCAATCGGCGCGGCGGCGATATTGCTCAGGGCTTCCGCCACCGCCATCCGACCCGATGCCGCGGCGTGGCTGATCGCGATGGGTGAGCGCTCGCCCAGGGCCATCGCCTCTCCCACCGCGCCGGCGTAACCTGCCGCGGTGACGGCCACATCCGCAACCGGAACCTGCCAGGGCCCCACCATCTGGTCACGGCACACCAGCCCCCCGACGCTTCGATCGCCAATGGTGATCAGAAAGTTTTTCGATGCCACCGCGGGCAAGCGCAAAACCCGTTCAATGGCCTCGTCCAGGTTCAGTCCGGCGGTCCAATCCGCGGTATCGTCCGCCGCCGCCAATGCGGTCGCGGTGCGCTGCAAGGGGGCCTGCTTGCCCAGCAGAACCTGCATGGGCAGATCGACCACATCGACATCTCCGGCATATACGTGCAGGCGCCGCTGCGCGGTGCCGGTGCCAATCACCGCAAAGGGGCAACGCTCCCGCTCACACAGGGCCTGGAACAGGCTCAGTGACTCCGGCGCAATCGCAATCACATAGCGTTCCTGCGACTCGTTGCACCAGATTTCCATCGGCGACAGGCCCTGATCGGCGATCAGCACCGCGCCCAGATCGATGTCGCCACCGAGTTCGTTGTCGTCCAGGATTTCCGGAACGGCGTTGGACAGACCGCCCGCGCCCACATCATGAATCGACAGCATGGGATTGTGTTCACCCAAGGTCCAGCACGCGTCAATCACTTCCTGACAGCGCCGCTCCAGTTCCGGATTGGCCCTTTGCACCGAGGCAAAATCCAGGGCTTCGCTGCTGGCCCCCGCATGCATCGAAGAAGCCGCACCACCGCCCAGACCAATGAGCATGCCCGGACCGCCCAGCACGATAATCAGACTGCCCGGCGGCACCGGCAATTTCTGCGCGTGCTGGGGCCGCACATTGCCCATTCCTCCGGCGATCATGATGGGTTTTGCATAACCCCAGCGTCGCGCGCCGCGCACCGCGTCCAGGGTGCGGAAATAACCGGTCAGATTGGGCCGGCCGAATTCATTGTTGTAGCGCGCCGCACCAATCGGCGCTTCGAGCATGATCTCCAGCGGCGTGGCCAGGCGTGCTGGCAGCGGCGCCGCATGCTCCCAGGGCTGGACGAAATCGGGGATACGCAGGTCGCCCACCGAAAAGCCACACAGGCCGGCCTTGGGCTTGCCCCCGCGCCCGGTTGCCGCCTCGTCGCGAATCTCGCCACCCGAACCCGTTGCGGCGCCCGGGTCCGGCGCAATCGCCGTAGGATGGTTATGCGTTTCCACCTTGATCGCGATGGCCGCGGCTTCGTCCAGATGCTGGTAACTGCCGTCGGCGGCGATCACAAAGCGCCGGGTTTCGCTGGCATCCAGAATCGCCGCGTTATCCTTGTAGGCCGACAAGATGCCCTGCGGGCTCGCCGCATAGGTCATTCTGATCATATCGAACAGACTGTGCGGATAGGGCTGCGCATCGCGCGTCCATTCGGCATTGAAAATCTTGTGTCGGCAATGTTCGGAATTGATCTGCGCAAACATCATCAATTCCGCATCGCTCGGATCACGGCCGGCGGCCTGATAGAAAGCCGCCAGGTGCTCGATTTCCGCCTGGCTCAGCGCCAGCCCCAGAGTTCGATTGCAATCCGCCAGAGCAGCCAGCGGATCATTTCCCAGCGGCAGCTTCACCAGCGGGGCCGGACTGCGTTGCGCGAAGCATTGGTCGAGCTGTGCGCAAAGCTCCAGCACGGTTTCGGTCAAGGGATCGTGCAGGCCTTTGAGCGCCCGAGCCCGCGTTGCCGCGTCGGCCTGCGTCCAGCCACGAATCACCAGGCTGCGACCCTGTTCAACCCGGCCCAGGCCAGTCAGACCACACACCCGGGCGATGTCCGTTGCCTTGCTCGACCAGGGCGATACCGTACCCAGCCGCGGCGCAATCAAGACCTGATTTTCCCGGTCCTGCAACACCCGCGTGGTCTCCAGCAAGGCTGCGAGCTTCGCCCGCTCGGCCTCATCCGGCGCATCGCTCCAGTGCACCAGATAAATCCATTCGCTGCTGACCAACTCAAGGCCCAATGCACTCAAGTTGCGGTTGTGCGCCTCCCGGCGAAATCCGGACAGCGCGTCCGCGCCGAGAAAAATGCTGTTATTCAAATCAGGCTTCCAGTTGTCGCCAGGCCAGCCCCGAATCCTGATCGGCCACCGCCAACCAGTCCGGGTGCTCACCCAAAATGTGGGCCAAGGCCTGGGTCGCCAGGTCCGGGCAGTTGTTCTTTTCGCTCAGGTGCGTCACCGCCAGGTGTTTCAGGCGGCTACGATCGAGTTCGCCCAGCAGCTGGGCGGATTGCTGATTGCTCAGATGGCCATAGCGCGAGGCCACCCGACTCTTCAAGGCCGGCGGATACGGCCCATCGGCCAACATCTGCGGACAATGATTGCACTCCAGCAACAGGGCATCACAGCCCGACAACACGGCGCGCATATGCGGGGTGACCGCGCCGGCATCCGACAGGATGCCGATGCGCTGCTGCTGATGCGAAATCACGAATTGAACCGGTTCGCGCGCATCGTGCGGCACCGGATAGGGCAGGATTTCCAGATCCCCGACCCGGAAACTCTGGTGGGCAGAAATTTCCTGCAGACCGGCCAGCCCAGCCAGTTTGGCCGCCACCACGGTGCCATGGGTGGCGAACACCGGAATCTGGTGCGCGCGACTCAGCCGGGCGACGCCGGCGACGTGATCGGCATGTTCATGGGTGACCAGGATGGCATCCAGTGACCGGGCTTCAAGCCCATGCCGGGCCAGCCGGGATTCGGTCTCCTTGCGGGAGAATCCACAGTCGATCATGACCCGCGAGGCGCCGCTGCAAACTACCGCGGCGTTACCCCGGCTGCCACTACCAAGAATTGCGAAACGCAAACGCTGCTCCCCCGCCTGAGGAAAAATTCATCCGGCGTCCGGACTCTGGGTATAGATGGGCAGCGTCGTCACCTTGCTACCGCCCTCGAGCTTGCTGATTTTGGCCGTACCCTGCTTATTCACCACGTCGATGCGCACCACCGTGTGCATCGGCACAAAAAAGCTGCTGACGTCCTTGAACTGCTCCTTCAAGCGTTCCTCGGCAGGATCGACGACCAGCCCGGAGCGCTCGCCGAAGACCAGCTCACCGATCTCGACGAAGCCGAACAAGCCACCTTGGGAAACGTTCCTGGCGAAGATTTCGATAATCTCGCCCTGACCTTGGAAAATCACTCGATACAGGCGCTTTTTGCTCATCGGCGCATTATACGTTTTCAGCACCGCGCAGTCGCCACAGACATGAGTGGCGAAGTGACACTGTGGCGCCCGATCTGGACGGCGCATGATGGCCGGATGCCGCAAACCCGCGGTCAGGACGATTCACGCCCTTGGCTGTGCGAACGGGGTTCGCCATATCGACCTGGATTTGCGCCGCCAGGCAGCCGCGGGTGATTCGAGGAGTTTCCCGGCCAGGGCCGCCAAAACCTGACCCTTGCGCGGGCTAATCAGGCCGACCGGCTTCGCTCCAGGCCTGCATCTTTCCCCGCAGCCGTAGATGGGCGCGGCCTTGCAACTGGCAGACCCGCGACTCACTGACCCCCAGGACCGCGCCGATCTCCTTGAGGTTCAGCTCCTCGATGTAGTACAGGGACAGGACCAGCTGATCGCGTTCGGGCAGCTCGCCAATTGCGGCGGCGAGCGCACCGGCAAAAGCCCCGCGGTCATAGGCCTGACTGGGGGAGTCATCCGCCACGGGCAGCCCGTAACGGGCATGCTCGCCATCCTCGTCGAAGACTTCCAGGGGCAAGGCCTGACAGCGGCTGGCATCCGCCAGCAGAGCCCGCAGCGCGGGCAGGTCCATCTCCAGGCGCTGGGCGAGTTCGACCTCCTGAACCGGTCGACCGTGGGCCTGCTCCAGCTGCCGCATCATCTCGGCCACTTCACGCATCTTGCGGTGCACCGAGCGTGGCGCCCAGTCGCTGCGCCGCAGTTCGTCGAGCATGGCGCCGCGAATACGAAACCCGGCGAAGGTTTCAAAGCTCGCGCCGGCATGGGGATCAAAATGCTGCGCGGCCTCCAGCAAGCCAATCATCCCGGACTGAATCAAATCATCGACCTGGACGCTGTCCGGCAAACGCGCCGCCAGATGCAAGGCAATACGCTTGACCAAAGGGGCATGCTGCTCGACCAGCTGGTCCGGCGCGGCGGGCGCCTGGACTAGGTATTCTGGCAGCGCACTCACGATGCCACAGCCGCTACCCGCGGGGCGACCATACGGTCGACAAAGAACTCCAGATGGCCTCGCGGTCCCGTCACATCACGCCAGCTGCCCACGGTCCGCGCCATGTCACGAAACGCCAGCGCCGAAGGGCTGCCTGGCCAGGTCTGAACCACCAGTTGCTGCTGCTGGATCGCCTGACGCAGCCGCTGATCAAAGGGCACGGCACCCAGGTACTCCAGGTTCACGTTGAGGAACCGGTCGGTAACCCGCAACAGCTTGCGAAACAGGCTCTGGCCCTGAGCGGCGTCCCGGGTCATGTTCGCAATCACCTGGAATCGATCCAGCTGGCGCTCGCGCGACAGCACCTTGATCAAGGCATAGGCATCGGTGATTGAGGCCGGCTCGTCGCAGACCACGACCAGAACGCGGTGCGCGGCCTGAGCAAAGGTGAGCACATTGCCGGCGATGCCGGCGGCACTGTCGATGATCAGGGTATCCACCGGCATCTCCAGCTCGCTGAACGCGGAGATCAAACCCGCCTGCTCGACCGGACCCAGTTCGGCCAGACGCGCATTGCCCGAGGCCGCGGGCACGATGAGCATGCCCCCCGGCCCCTCGAGCAGGCTATCCGCCAGCGCGCAGCGCTCCTCCAGCACATCACCGAGGTGAAACCGGGGTTGCAAGCCGAGCAGCACATCCAGGTTGGCCAGACCGAAATCGGCATCCAGCAACAGCACTTTGCGACCCATTTGCTGCAGTGAGTAACCCAGATTGACGCTCACACTGCTCTTGCCAACACCACCTTTGCCGCTGGCAACGGTGATGACCTGAGTCGTCTGGGCCGGTTGCCTGCGGTGAATCCCGGAGACTTGATTGTATTCAAGCACAGGCACGGGCCTCCTCCTGTGCGCCAGGCTGACTGCAACGCCGCCGCTGCTCGATCGCGCAGGCGAGCAGATCAAGCGCACGCGGCAGATGCAGATCTTCCGGAACCTGTTGACCGTCCGAGGTATAGACCAGAGGTAATTTCCTATCCAGCAAGAAGCTCAAGGCCTGACCTAACTGCTGGGTCTCATCCAGCTTGGTCAAGATCAGGCAGTTCGGCTTGGCCGCGGAAAAACGCCGCGATTGCATGGCCAGATCGGGGCCGCTGGTGGCCGCCGAAAGACACAGCGCGCGATGCAAGCGCGCCTGCGGACGGAGCAGATCAAACTGCTGATGCAGAACCAGATCGCGCCCACCGATACCGGCCGTATCCACCAGAATCAGTTCATCCTTGCGTCTGGCCTGCAGAATTTCGCTGAGCTCATCGGCGCCGTGAACGCGGTGCAGAGGCGCCCCCAGAATGCGTCCAAATGCCGCCAGCTGCTCCTGCGCGCCGATGCGGTATTCGTCGGTTCCAACGAACTGTACGCTGCCCTGCCCACAGTGCAGAATATGCCGGGCCGCCAGTTTGGCCGCCGTGGTGGTCTTGCCGACACCGGTCGGCCCGACCAGGGCCAAGGCGCCGCCATTGACCAGCACATCGCGTGAGGCCAGGGGCAATTGCGCGGCCAGCAGACTCATCACCCGCTTGCGCGCCGCGGCCGCGGGCAAAGCCGCATCCACGCCCTCGGACAGTCGCGCCGCATGCCCCGCACGAATGCCGATACCCGACAGCAGCGCATGCGCGCTGCGCCTGCCGGTACTGTCGGTGTGATAGCTGGCCGACACCGCATCCAGGCGGGTTTCAAGCATTTCCCGCATGGCTTCGAACTGGTGCTCCAGACTCGACAAGCCAGCCGGCGCGCCAGCTTGCGGCGGGGCTTGGGCAGCCTGCTCGGCCTGCCTTCCGCTCGGTCGGCGAGCCTGATGAATCAGCGATTCGTCGTAATCCACCGCGGCCACCAGCTCGATTCCCTGCTCGGATTCGTGACTCGACAGGATCACCGCATCAGGCCCCTGCTCCTGCTGTACCGCTCGCAGCGCCGAACGCATGTCGCGAGCAAAATAGCGTTTAATCTTCATCGTTAACCCCTCGCCAATGCCGCCTTATCCGATTGCTGCCACGACGCGAATGCGCTGCTGTTCCGGCACTTCACTGTAGGACAGCACATGAAAGCCAGGCAGCGCGCTACGCAGCAATCGCGCCAACAGTGGGCGTAGAAACTCCTGGACCAGCAGCACCGCCGGCTCGCCGGCCTGATTGCGCTGTTCCAGACATTTGCTCGCAGATTGATGCATTCGCTCCACCAGACCCGGCTCCATAACGTCCTTCCGCGCAGAGTCCTGCAACATCTGTTCCAGAGCCGGTTCCAGCGTCATCACGGGCAATTCCTCGACATGGGGAGCGATGCTTTCCATGATCTGGCGCCGCAACGCAATGCGCGCAATGGCCGTCAATTTATCTACGCTGGCCTCGGGACCGGCGCTGTCCGCCAGGGCTTCCAGAACGCCGCGGATATTTTTCAGCGGAATGCCTTCCTGCAGCAGGTTCTGCAGCACCCGTACCAGTGTCGCCAGGGCCAGTTTTTTCGGCACCAGATCCTCGACGAGTTTGGGCGCGTGCTCCGCCAGGCGATCCAGCAGATGCTGCGCTTCGTCGTGCCCGAAAATCTCACTGGCATGCTGCTTGACCAGATGAGAGAGGTGAGTTGCGATGACGCTGGCTGGATCAACCACGGTGTAACCCTTGTTCTGGGCTTCAGTCCGCTGGGCCTCCTCGATCCAGTAGGCATCCAGGCCGAAAACCGGATCTTTGGTCGGCGTGCCGCCCAGCGGCCCGGTCGTCTGGCCGGAAGACAGGGCCAGGGCTTTACCCAGTTGAATCTCCACCTTGCTCAGCGTGCTGCCAAACAGGCTGATGCGATATTCGGACGGGCCCAGTTCCAGGCGGTCGCGAATGTGCACCGCGGGGACCAGGAAACCGAGTTCCTTGGTGAGCTTGCGGCGGACCGCCTTGATCCGGCTCATGAGGTCCCCGCCCTGACGGGTGTCCACCAGCGGAATCAGCCGGTAGCCTACCTCCAGGCCCAGCGGATCTTCGGTTTCCACATCACCCCAGTCGACTTCGGTGCGCAGCGTCGGCGTCTCGGGCGCCGGCAGTTCCGGTGCAGCCGCTACCTGCATGCGGCGCCGATGATGCCACCAGGCCAAGGCCCCGCTTAATGCCCCCAGGAGAATGAAGGCAAAATTGGGCATGCCTGGAATCATGCCCATCAGCAGCAGTACCCCGGCGGTAATCGCCAGCGCACGCGGCGAAGCGAACAGTTGCCCGAGCACCTGCGCACCCATGTCTTGAGCCTGCGACATGCGCGTCACCAGGATCGCCACCGCAGTGGACAGCAACAACGCCGGAATCTGCGCGACCAGACCATCACCGATGGTGAGCAGACTGTAGGTTCGGCCCGCCTCTGCGAGCGCCAGACCATGCTGGGACATGCCGATGATCAGGCCCCCGATCAGGTTGATGAACAGGATCAACAAGCCGGCCAGGGCATCGCCGCGAACGAACTTCGAGGCCCCGTCCATGGAACCGTAGAAGTCCGCTTCGTGTCGAACCTCTTCCCGCCGGGCTCGGGCGTCTTCACTGGACAACAGCCCCGCATTGAGATCGGCGTCAATCGCCATCTGCTTGCCCGGCATGGCGTCCAGGGTAAACCGCGCGGACACCTCGGAGATGCGCTCGGCCCCCTTGGTCACCACGACGAAATTGACGATGGTCAGAATGGCGAAGACCACCAGGCCGACCGCGTAGTTACCGCCAATCACGAATTCGCCGAACGCCTCGATCACCCGCCCCGCCGCAGCCGTGCCTTCATGCCCGTGCAACAGCACGACCCGGGTCGAGGCCACATTCAGGGACAGGCGCAGCAGGGTCACCACCAGCAGCACGGTAGGAAACGCCGAGAACTCCAGCGGCCGCATCACGTAGATGACCGCCAGCAAGATGGTGATCGACAAGGCGATATTGAAGCTGAACATCATGTCCAGCAACATCGGCGGCACCGGCACAACCAACATGCCGAGCAGCATCATCAGCAGCAGGGCGGCGCCCAGGCCACTTTGGCGCAGGGCGTCGAACGACTGACTTACAACATTGGGATTCACAGGCATGGGTCGACGGGCAGATTTCCGTCAACCAATGCAAGGAGCGGGCCGCCAGCCGAGGGTGTCGGAAACCCGCTATCTCGATCCGACCGGGCCAGCCTCCTGCATCAGGTGCAGGGACTCATTCTTGCCGCGGGCGGGAACAACACTCAGCCTCGCAGGGCTGATTTCTGCTCTGCGGCCGGAGCGCCCGTGGCAATCCCGAACGCCTTGTCACTGATCAGTTGCTCGCTGCGCTCGGTGTGCGCACCGGTACACACCGCAACGCCCAGCGCCAGCATGGATGTCGCCAGAAATCCGGCACCCAGGGTACGCAGATCGAAGGGTCGGGCGAAGATTGAGGTCTTCTGGTCTTGTGTAATCATCGGAGAAACACCAAAGTTAAGGTGGTTGTATTATTAAGGCATCTTCCTTATTTTGCAAGCGAAATCGCTCGAAACCGGACAAAAAAAGATTTTTCAGATATTTTTCAATATCATAGGCTATGGATACCGACTCGAAGGCCAAGCGAATCAGCGCCAATTCCACCGCCGCCCCGCCCCCAGCCCGAACCGAACGCAGCGCCCGAACCCGCAACAAGATCGTGCGTGTAGCCGTGAAATTGTTCGCCGAGCGCGGGATCGAGGGGGTTTCACTCAATGACATCAACAAGGCAGCGGGGCAGCGCAACAAGAACGCCACGCACTACCACTTTGGCAGCAAAGAGGGTCTGTTACAGGCCATTTTTGACAAGTACGAACTGCCGATCGCGCGGGAACGAGATGCGCTGCTGGATCAGTACGAAGCCAATCAGAACCTGAGCTTGCGAAATGTGCTCCACTCCGTTATTCAACCGATGGCGGACAAACTCAATGACCCGGACGGCGGCCCTGATTTCGTCCGCTTCAGCGCTCATCTGGTGGTCACTCACACGATGGCTGCCTTGCAGCTTAACGCCCCGACCTACCGTATCGCCTCGGTGGAACGGGTCGCCAAAGCCATGGACAAGCTCCTGGGCCACCTGAGTCCAGCCATCAAATTCCAGCGCGGGCTGTTGCTCGGCGTATTTCTGACCCACGCCCTGGCCGAGCATTCACGCATGCGCGAAAGCGCGCCCGCCAGCGCTGACGTGACCCGACTGACCGCGGTTTTCGTGTCCAACCTGGAAGACTGCCTCACCGCCATGATGCAGGAATCCGCCTCGGAGGAAACCGAGCGCTTGCTGGCCGATCGCAGCTAGGAGGCCTGCGCGGTTCAGGCCGCGCCGGTAACCAGGCGACGCAGGGAGCGAATTCGACTCATCAAACTACTGGCCAGGGGCTGACTCGCCTCGGTGGCCTTGCTGGTCTTTTGCACCTGGTAGCGCTGACTCAGCTGATTGTGCCGCGCCATCCGCCGATGCTGGGTCAGTGCGGCCGCGACCGCAATCTTGCATTGTGTATCCCGCAAGGGTTTGGTGATGAAGCGGTAGATCTGCCCCTGGTTGATCAACTCGATCGCCATGCCGGCATCGGCTCGGGCCGTGACCACCATGGAAATCAGCTCCGGGTTGTATTCTTTCAGCGTACTGAGCAGATTGACCACGGAACGGCCTTCGACGCGCGTGTCGGTAATCACCACGCCCACGGCCTCGGACTCCATCGTCGCGATCGCATCCTCGATCGTAGTGGCGCCGACGATTCGATATTGCTCACCCATGATTTGCTGAATCGCCGGCGCAATTCCGGCATCTTCGTCCAGCACCAGCGCTGCGGGCAAATTGGACTGCTGTACGGCCTCTTCGCCATCTTCGCGCGCCGCCCGGATCGCATCCCGAGTCGCTTTGGCCGCTTCCACCGCTTGCGCCACCGTCGTTTTCAGCTCCTGATTGATCCAGGGCTTGTTCACGAAACGGAAAATTTCGCCCTCATTGATCGAGCCGATGATCGCATTCAGGTCCGAATATCCGGTCAGCAGGATGCGCATCGCTTCGGCGCGCAAATCCTTGGCTTCCCGCAGCAGGTCCACTCCGGTCATGCCCGGCATCCGCTGGTCGCTGACGATCACATCCACGGCCTGACGTTTCAGAAAATCGATCGCTTCCTGCGCGCTATTGGCGAAATGCAGGTTGTAATCGCTGCGGAACAGCATCCTCATCGTGCTCAGAATGCGTCGCTCGTCATCGACAAACAATACGTGTGCTTTCTCTTCTTCCATTTCCATGATGTCTCTTCCTATGCCGCGACCGCGATCGTCTCATCTTGGGTTTCTGGCGCTTCCTCAGCCTGCCGTAAGGGCAACCACAACATGAACTCCGTGCCTTTGCCTTCGATCGACTTCACCTCAATCTTGCCGCCATGATCTTCAATGATCCTGAATATGATGGACATACCCAATCCGGTTCCCTTGCCCACCGGTTTGGTGGTGAAAAAGGGCTCGAAAATCTTCTCACGCACCTCGGCGCTCATCCCGCAGCCATTGTCCAGAAAACGCACGCTGACGCCACCATTTTCCGCCTTGCTGTGGATGAACAGCCGGCCATCGGGACGCTTGGCGCTTTCGATGGCCTGCGCCGCGTTGGTGATGATATTCAGGAAGATCTGATTCACCTGTGAAGGGGAACATTCAATCTCCGGCAGTTCACCGAATACCTTGTTGACGGTTATCCCGCTCTTGAGCTGGCTTTGACAGATTTTCAACGCAGATTCAATCCCCAGATTGACGTCGAACAGGTCATTGCGGGAGCGATCAACCCGGGAGAAGTCCTTGAGGCTCGCCACCAGTTCGGCGATCTGCTTCAAACCATGCTCGGTATCGAGCAACAAGTTATCCAGATCTTCAACCAGTTCGCCGGTACTGACTTCCTGATCCAGGCTGATCGCCTGAGTCAAGGCCTCTGCCACTTCGTGCTCCGGCGCATCCCCGCTGGCGATCAGATTCAGGGCCCGGTTCTGCTGTGCACAGACGTGACCAATATCGATCAATGAGGTTTTCACGATATCCGCATTACCGCGGGCATAGCCCAGGGGTGTATTGATCTCATGCGCGACGCCGGCCACCATTTGCCCTAGCGAGGCCATCTTCTCTGACTGAATCAGGTGCGTCTGGGAGGCCCGCAGCTCTTTCAGGGTGTCGCTCAAATCCTGGGTACGCTCCTCGACCTGAGCCTCCAGAGTCTCGTTGGCCTTGTCCAGCTCACGGAAACTGCTGCGCAGGCGCAGACCGAGCATGGCCAGCACCAGCAGCAGCACCACGGCGTAAGCGATCAGATACTGTCGATACCCGGCCGCCTTGGCCACCAGGGCTTCGTGGCGCAAGGAATACACGTCCTCCAGTTCCTGCAGATGGGCCGCCGTAGGCGTGGCGAAAAACGCGTCCAGCCGCTCATTGAGTTCCTGTTTGTCGCCGATCACGTCGCGCGCCGAACTGGTCAGCTGTTTGACCAGCCTGGTCAGCTCCGGATCGACGACAAATCCGCTCAGTTCATCGCCGGCCGCCAGGTTTTCGATATCGTTGAGATAATCCTGAATTCGGCTCACCTGACTGGCTTCGGCCGCCGAAGACACGGTCAGGGCCATCACTTCGGATTGCAGCCGCTCCAGTACTTTCACCATCGGATGTTCATCCGACAGCAGCCGGCGTACCCGGTGGATGAAAATGGGCACGGCATCCACACTTTTGATCAGCCGTGAAGACACCTGGGCATAACGGATATCGAAATCGAAGGCGAGCACGAACTTGTCACCCGCCGTGGTCAGAAACTGATCCAGTGCGGCATCAATTTCCGGTGACATCCCCCGCAATGACAGCGGCCCCACATCCAGGGCATCCATCGCATCACCGAGTTGCCCGATGATCGCCATCTTGTCATCCCCTGCCAAAGCCAGGGAAGACACACGATTCAGGGTCACGGCGCGATTGAGCGCCACGTCCAGGTCATCCACGTTCTGGATCGCCGCAAGGCGCTTGAGGTGCAGATCGCCATCAACGCTCTGGGTCAATCGCACCAGGAATACCAGAACAGCGATGGCGCCTGCGGCCAATAGCAAGCCAAACAGCTGTTTGAGAATTTTCACTCGAGCCCCCCCACAGACATCGAACTAAATCATGTTGTTTTCGCAATGAGTCAATCAGCGCGTACTTTCACCTTGCCGTCATTCGTATCCATCGGCCTCACCCAAGCGGAGCAGATCGTGCGCAATACCAGCATAGATATATACGCCTTTTGGATGATTCCGCCAAGCCGAACGGCGGCGACACTCGGACTTTGACAATCCGGAATCGCCCTCCTCATGACTGATCCAGGCCTACTGCAACGTGTGCTGATTCTCGAAGCCAGGGACGCCATCCGGCAGCTCAAGGCGCGCTATCTGGCCAGTTGCGACCGCAAGGATCCGGCGGCGTTTCGCGCCTGTTTCGTCGATGGCCCGGTGTCGATCGACTACGGCCCGGTCGGCCAGTTCAGCGACGCGGACGCGCTCACCGCCGTGTTCCAGCAGGCCGCCTGCCACGGGCACATGCTGGAATGGCACCATGCGAGCAACCCGGAGATTGAAGTTCTCAGCACGACGCAGGCTCGCGGCAGCTGGAGCCTGCATTACCAGCTGATCAATACCCAGGAGCAGACCCTGACTCAGTTAGGCGGCGAGTATGCGGATGAGTACCGCCTCACCGACTCCGGCTGGAAGATTTCCGCCACCCGCTTCGAGCCCCGTACCAGTCTGGTGCTGCAACTGGACGAAACGGCAGTCAAAACCTTGCTCGCGGGCACACCGCCGGCCGCGGCCGGCTGAGCCCGGATGGACAGCTCCGGCAGCGGCGCTCGGGTGGTCCTGGTGACCGGCGCCGCCGCAGGCATTGGCCGCGCCACGGCACTGGCCTTTGCCCGAGAAGGCGCTTTGCTACTGCTGGTCGATCTGGACCCGGCCGGCCTGGAGCACACCCACGCAGACATCATCGCGACCGGCGGTCGCGCCCGGACTTATCCTTGCGATGTCGCCGATGCCGATGCCGTGCAGGCCCTGGCGGATCGTATCCGCGCCGAACACGGCGGGCTGCAGGTGCTGATCAACAACGCCGGCATCTCGGCCAACGGCGCTTTCCTCGACACCGACCTGTCAGTCTGGCGACGCCAGCTCGAGGTCAATCTGCTGGGTGCGGTGCACTGCTGCCGGGCCTTGATCCCCTTGCTTGAGCTCAGCCCCGGCCGCGCCCGGATCATCAATGTGGCCTCGGTGGCCGCCTATTTCGCCCCCCGGGACATGTCGGCCTACGCGGCCTCGAAATTCGCCCTGCTGGGGTTTTCCGAATCGCTGCGCGCCGAAATGGCGTCACGTGGCATCAGCGTGAGCGTCATCTGCCCGGGAATCATCGACACCGGCATCCATCAGCGCGCCCACTTCGCCGGGCCTGTCGATGCGGCCCAGCGGCGTCGTGACCTCAATCTGCGCCGCCACGCCGGCCGGGCTTACCCGCCCGAAAAAGTCGCCCAAGCCCTGCTGAAGGTGGCCAGGCACGGTCCGGCGCTGCGGCCTGTCGCTCCCGAGGCTTGGCTGCTGTACTACCTCAAAAGATGCTGTCCCGGCCTGCTGGCCATGCTGGAACGGCGGCGCCATACAGACTGACTCAGCGATGTTAAATTCTGGTTTTTTCAGTGTCCGTTACCATCGCAATCTGCTGGATTGTGATCGCATCGTCGAAGCCCACTGCCGGGAGGACATCGCCCAGGCGGTTCGTGAAGCGGCCGCGCGCGGCGAAACCGTGCGCGCCATTGGCACGGCTCATTCCTTCAATAACGAGCTGCTCGAAACCGAAGGCACCTTGATCCGGACCGTGGGTCTGAACCGGATTCATGGCATCGAGGAATTTCGTGGCCAGACCGTGGTTCTGGTTGATGCGGGCGCCCAGGTCGATACGCTGGCGGACTATCTGGACAGCCGGAAACTGTGCCTTGGATTCGGCCTGATCGGCGTCAAGAACATCACCGTGGCGGGACAGGCCACCAATTCCTGCCATGGCGGATCGCCCCGCCACAGCTCTTTACTGATGTCACGAATCGTCTGGCTGGAACTGGTCAATCCCGCCGGCGATCTGGTGAGCTATGACCGTGCGGACACCCCCGCGGAAACCTGGAAAGCCCTCACTTGCTCGATGGGCTATCTGGGCATCTTCACCCGCTTCCGATTGCAGGTGGAAGCCCAGTTCAATCTGGACATGCGCACCCGCTACGGTGCGGGGCATGAACTGATCGACAGCCTTGAGCAGGCCCGGGCCCAGGATTATTTCTTCTCGGTCTGGTTTCCCAGCCTGGATCGGACCCTGGAGCTGGTCGCCGACAAGACCACGGCAGCGGCGATGCCCGGAGCGCGCAATCTCAGCACCAATATCGAATTCCCCCGGTTCCTGACCGCCGCCCTGGAACGCCTGCTGTTTGCCAGCTTCCACAGTCGCCGCTGGGGGCGCAATCTGGAAATCGGCGGTTACTTTCTGCGCAAATACCTGCTGCCACCGCTGCGCCGCCGCCGCTGGGGCATCAGCTGGCCCGGCCAGCGCGCCATCGGGCTGTCGCACCAGATGATCTCCGGCCGGATCATTACCCTGGCGCAATCCTGGCCGGTGGCCTGGAGTTTTTCCCTGCCGCAGGATTCCATCCGCCCCGGTCTGACCGAACTGATGGCGTTCATTCGTGAACATGCGCTGAGCTTCCCGCATATCGGCATCATCTTTCGGGTCATGCCGGTGGAGGACATCGGCACCCTGTCCCATCTCAATCAGGGCGGGCCGTTTCGCGCCGGCGAATTATGCCTGTCGGTGGACATCACCCGTCTGGGCGCCGTGACCCTGGATGCCGCCACCCTGCAACACAGCTATGAGCTCTACAATCAGCTGGTCAAGCGCATGATTCGCCAGTATGGCGCGCTCAATCATGTCACCAAGAACCTGAGCCCGCTGTATCGCTATCAACGCGATCACAGCGCCGAATGGCAGGCGCGGCTGGGTCGGTTCAATCAGGTCCTGAGCCAGCTGGACCCGCAAGGCCGCTTTCGCAACCACTTCGCCGATTCGCTGGGCCTGCGCTATCCGCACCAGCCCGCCGGCGCCAAGCCTACTCCTTGAGCTTGATGTAGACCTGCTGCTGACGTACTTCGATCGCCGCGATGCCATCGGCAAACTGTTTCCAGAATCCGTCCTGATCACCGAACTCGGCGACCAGATCCACGTTCTTCAAATTGCCCAGCCAGGCGGCAGGCAAAGGCACGCCCCAGATACTGACCCCTTTGAGCACGATCAAGGGGCGCTCGTTGCGATAGGCGATTTCAACCCCGGCACTCATCCGCAAGGTCTGACCACCGAGAAAGGGAAAATCCGGGTCCAGCGGCAGAACCAGGCGTGCGCTGGCCAGATCATCGGCCAGATCAATAGCCAGCTTGCGCGCCAGAGCGGTGTTCTTGGCCAGCAAGGCGTTGATTTCCCGTTCGCTGAAACGCACTTCGCGGGTGGCCCCGGCTTCGCTGTAGGGCTGGGGTTCCAGGGCGGCCTCTGAGGTCGAGGCCTCGAGCGCAAACGCCTGGTCCCGGTAGCCCAGGCGCTGCAGCTTGGCATTGACCGTCGCCTGCTCCGCCGGGCGCAAACTCACCGGTTCAAAGGGCGCGGGGAACAGCCAGATCCTGATCGCCAGGGCCGCCAGCAACAGCGCCAGCAGCACCGCGCCGAACACGATCGCAAACAATTTCAAGCCAGACAGGCCGCGCTGGCGCGGGACCGGGCTTTCGGGCGCTAGAGTTTCAGAGTCCATCGCATCGGGTACCAGGGGATCGGATCAGCCATTGGACCACACTGCGGGCGGCAACGTTCCGCCAGCAGGCGATGTACCAGGCCAGCTCAGGCCGGAATCAGACCACGTTGCTTGGCCATGGTCAGGGCGGCATCCTCGATCATGTCTTCCTGCCCGCCCACCATCTTGCGCCGCCCCAGATCGAGCAATATTTCCCGCGCCGGAATGCCGTATTTCTTTTCCGCCCGCTGCGCGAACAGCAGGAAGGAGGAATACACACCGGCATAACCCAGGGTCAGCGAATTACGGTCGATACGCACCTGGAAATCCATGATCGGCTGGACCAGATCCTCGGCCACGTCGGAAATCTTGAATACATCGACACCGGTCTTGATACCCATGCGATCGCACACCGCGACGAACACTTCCAGCGGGGTGTTGCCCGCGCCGGCACCCAGCCCGGCGCAGGCGCCATCGATGCGCCTCGCGCCGGCCTCGATCGCAGCCAGCGAATTGGCCACGCCCATGGCCAGATTATGATGGCCATGAAAGCCCAGTTCGGTTTCCGGTTTGAGTTTTTCACGCAACAGGCCGACCCGCGCCTGCACCTGCTCCGGCAACATGTAGCCGGCCGAATCCGTGACGTACAGACAATTGGCGCCGTAGCTTTCCATCAACCGGGCCTGCTCCAGCAACTCCTGTGGCTCGATCATGTGCGCCATCATCAGGAAACCCACGGTATCCAGACCCATCTTGCGCCCCAGCGCAATGTGCTGCTCGGAGACATCGGCTTCGGTGCAGTGCGTGGCCACCCGGATCGTGCTCACGCCGCAATCGGCGGCCATGCGCAGATGGTCCACCGTGCCGATGCCCGGCAGCAGCAAAGCGGAGACCTTGGCCTGTTTCAGGCCGGGGATCACCGCGCGCAGGTATTCCTCATCGGTGGCGGCCGGAAAGCCATAGTTGACCGAGGCGCCGCCCAGGCCGTCACCGTGCGTTACCTCAATCAGCGGCACACCGGCCTCGTCCAGACCACGGGAGATGGTCTGCATCTGTTCGATGGTGATCTGGTGCCGCTTGGGGTGCATGCCGTCCCGCAGGGACATGTCATGCACTTTGATTTCTACGCCGTTTAAATCCATTTCCTGCTCCGTTGACCCGCCCTGGCGGATCGTTTCAAACTTGATGGGCCAGCGGCCCAGTTCCGCGCCCGCAGCGGTACGGGTCCTCTAGGCACAGGACCACCACCGACCAGGCGCTGCAACCGGCGCTCAGGCCACCGCCTCAAAACTCAGACGCCCGGCGAGCATTTCCTCGGCAAACATCTCGGCGGTGCGGGCAGCCGAGGCGGTCATGATGTCCAGGTTGCCGGCGTACTTGGGCAGAAAATCGCCCAGGCCTTCGACTTCCAGATAGGTCGTCACCCGCTTGCCGTCAAATACCGGGCCGTTCTTCAAGGTGTAGCCGGGCACGTATTTCTGCACCTCGGCAATCATCTCGTGCACCGACCGGGTGATCGCCTCCTGATCCGGTTCGTCCGCGGTCAGGCAATGGATCGTGTCACGCATGATCATCGGCGGTTCCGCCGGATTGATCACGATGATGGCCTTGCCTTCTTTCGCGCCGCCTACGGCGGCGACGGCGCCCGCCGTGGTGCGGGTGAACTCGTCGATGTTCTTGCGGGTACCGGGTCCGACCGAACGCGAGGACACGGTTGCGACGATCTCGCCATAGTCGACCGCCTGTACCCGGGACACGGCATAGACCATCGGAATCGTCGCCTGCCCGCCGCAGGTCACCATATTGACGTTGGGCTCGCGCTTGCCCGCATGTTCGGCCAGATTGATCGGCGGCACGCAATACGGGCCAATCGCCGCGGGGGTCAGATCAATCATCATCACCCCCAGGGCATTCAGCTTGTCCGAATTGGCCTGGTGCACGTAGGCCGAGGTGGCGTCAAAGGCAATCTTGACCTCGTCTTCCAGCACATGCGGCAGCAGCCCATCCACCCCGTCATGGGTGGTCTTCAGGCCCATCTCACGGGCCCGGGACAGGCCTTCGGAGGCCGCCTCGATACCCACCATCCACACCGGTTCCAGCACCTCACTGCGACGCAACTTATACAGAAGATCGGTGCCGATATTGCCCGGCCCGATGATGGCGCATTTAATCTTGCTCATTGGCTCTACTCAGTCACTAAAGGCGATGGCGGCTTCACCCAGGCCACCTATCGTCATGCTGTAACGATCACCCGCGGTGATCGGCAGCAAGGGCGCCAGCGAACCCGACAGAATCAGTTCGCCAGCCAGAAAAGGAATATCGAAAGCACCCAGGGTATTGGCCAGCCAGGCCACCGCGGTCGCCGGGTGCCCCTGCACCGCCGCCCCCACACCTTGCGCAACCTGGGTGCCGTTGCATTGCACCTGCATCTGGGCAGCGGCCAGGTCCAGACTGCGCGGATCGACCTGCGCATCGCCGACCACGAACACGCCACAGGACGCGTTGTCCGCGACGGTGTCCTGAATCTTGATCCGCCAGTCCTGAATGCGGGAATCGACAATTTCAAAACAGGGCGAGACATACTGCGTCGCATCCAGCACGTCCTGGGCGGTGATGCCAGGCCCCTTCAAGTCCTGCTTCAACTTGAACGCGATCTCGCCCTCCGCCTTGGGCTGTATCAGGCCCGCGGCAGACAGGCTGACGGTGCTGTCATTGGCCACCTGCATCACATCGGTGAGGAAACCGAAATCCGGCTGGTGCACGCCGAGCATGTCCTGCACGGCCTTGCTGGTCACGCCGATCTTTTTGCCGACCACGCGCTCGCCCTCGCGCTGTCGTCGCTCCAGCATGCGCAGAGACACGCGGTAGGCTTCTTCGATGCGCAGCTCGGGATAACGCTCGGTCAGCGGCGTCACGGTGGCGCGGGCCCGCAGCGCCGCAAACAGTTCATCGCCCAGCGCCTGGACGGTTGCGCTCGACAGGCTCATGAGTGCTGCAGGAAATCGATGCAACTGCGATTGAAGTAATCGCGGTGCTCGACCATGACCCAGTGACCGCACTGGTTGATCAGGACCATCTTGGCCTGGGCGATCCCGGCGGCAATCTTTTGCGCTCCGCTCAGCGGATTGAACTGATCGTTCATCCCCCAGAAACCCAGGGTCGGGCACTGGATTTCGCCGAGTCGGTCGGTCATGTTCGGCACCCGCATGCTGGACAGCACGCAGCGGGGCTGGGTGGCACAGACCGCGACCCGCTCCTGCACCACTTCATCGGTGACATGTACCGCATCGAACAACTGGAAGCTCAGCAGCTCGCGCATCGTCACCTCGGTCAACGGCCCGGCAGCGAACAGCGGCATCATCTTCTTGATGCCCTCCATCTCGAAATAGGCTTCGCGCTCCTCGACCCCACCGGGCGCCATCAGAATCAGCCGCGAGACTTCGGCGGGATAGGCCAGCGCATACGCCAGCGCGATGGCGCCGCCCAGTGAATTGCCCAGCAGGCTCACCGGCCCCAGACCCAGCTCCTGCACGAAAGCACGCATGGTTTCGACGAAGAAATCGTTGATGTAATCGACATCTTCGGGCTTGTCCGAACGCCCGTAACCGGGCAGGTCAGGAACGATGCAGCGATACCCAGCAGCCGCCAGCTCCGGATAGTTCAGCTTGAAATTGCTGTACCCGCTCGCCCCAGGGCCGCTGCCATGAAAGAACACGATGGGCTGACCCTGACCTTCCTCCTGATAGTGAATCTTCAGGCCATTGGCGGTCACGTAGCGGGCTTCAGGTATGGGCAGCTGGGGCATAGGCTCGGCGATTACAGGTCAAATGGGGCAGCGCAGGGACAGTCGCGGCAGCGCCAACGAATGCGCCACAGCACGCAGAAAAACTCCTGGTATTCTTCGCGCCGAGGGCGTTTCGAGCTTCATCCGATCGGACTACGGCCCTTGAGGCTGGACCACAACGGGCCATTCCGCGCTAATCTACACATCTTGGAAAAAACTGGATCACCATGAATCTGCTCAATGCTCTGGATGCCTCCTTCGTACGCATGGAATCCAAGCGGACCCCGATGCACGTGGCCGCCCTGATGATCTTTCAGTTGCCGGCGGACGCACCGGCGCAGTATCTGAGCGATCTGTTCGCTTTCATGCGCAGCCAGCCGGTGGTCAATCCACCCTATAACTGGCGCCTCAAACAGAGCCGCAGCAGCAAGTTTCTGCCGCAGTGGGAAGAGGTCAAGAACATTGACATCGACTACCACCTGCGCCACTCGGCCCTGCCCCATCCGGGCGGCGAGCGGGAACTGGGGGTGCTGGTCTCGCGCCTGCACTCCATCCCGATGGACATGACCAAGCCACTTTGGGAATGTCATCTGATCGAGGGACTGGAAGACCGCCGCTTTGCGGTCTACCAAAAAGCCCATCACTCGGCGGTGGACGGCTTTTCCGCGATCAAGATGATGAACCTGTGGCTGTCCGATGACCCGGAAGAAGCCACCAGCGCCGGCCCCTGGTCGGTTGCGCTGGAACCGCGCGCCACCAAGCAGGGAGCGCCGGCCCTGGTCAATCCGAATGAGATCATCCGCAAGGCGCTCAAGCTCAGCGGCAAGAATCTTCAGGGTACCGGCAAGCTGATTGGCAAGATGCGCGAGATGACCCGCAATGCGGACAATCCGCATGGCGGCCTGCCCAATCCCATGCAGATTCCCCGCACCCTGTTCAACGGGCGGATCACCAAGCACCGCCGCGTCGCGACCCAATGGCTGGAGATGAGCCGCATCCGGCACATCAGCAAGACCACCGGCGCGACGGTCAACGATGTGTGCCTGGCGCTGCTGGGCGGCGCCTTGCGCTGTTATCTCCAGGATCAGAACGCCCTGCCCGAGCGCACCCTGTACGCCTCGGTACCGATCGGTCTGCCCCACCTGAACGACAAGCCCGGCAACCGGGTCATCGGCTTCGTCTGCCCGCTGGGCACCCATTTCGCCGAGCCCATGGAGCGACTGGAATACATCAACGCCACCACCAGCGACACCAAGGAGAAGATGAAGACGCTGCCCGATGAGGCCCTGGACCAGTATTCGGTACTGGGTATCGCGCCGATGTTGCTCGGCCAGATCACCGGCCTGAGTCAGCGCCTGCCACCGATGTTCAATGTCACGGTCTCGAATGTCGTGGCCTCCCGTCAGCCCAAGTATTTCCGCGGTTCCGAGATGGAGGCCATCTACCCGGTCTCCCTGCTGTTCGACGGCCACACCCTGAACGTGACGATTGTGGGCTATGCCGACAAGGTCGCGTTCGGCATCGTCGGTTGCCGCGACACCATCCCGAATCTGCAGCGCATCGCGGTCTACACCGGCGAAGCCCTGGTCGCGATGGAACAGGCGATGGCCGTGCCGAAACCCCGGCGCAAGACCGCTTCGGTCCGCCAGAAGCGCGCCTCCTGAGCGCGGTGAGCATGCCGGAACAGCCTGCCGCCCAGCCGCCCGTCGTCCTGATCACCGGCGGTGTCAAAGGCGTCGGCCGCGGCATCAGCGAGTGCTTTCTGGCCCAGGGGGCCACGGTGATCGTCTGCGCCCGCAATGCGCCCGAGGAACCGATCACGCGCAATGGCAACACCGCCACCTATCTGCCCGGTGATCTTCGCGACGCCGAAACCGTCCGACAAATCATCGACACCGTCGTGGAGCAGCATGGTCGCCTGGATGTGCTGATCAACAACGCCGGTGGTTCCCCGTTTGCCCTGGCCAGCAAGGCCTCGGCGCGTTTTCACGAAGCGATCATCCGCCTGAACCTGCTGGCCCCGCTGAATCTGGCCCAAGCCGCAAACGCGGTGATGCAGACCCAGGCCAACGGCGGCGTGATCATCAATATCGGCAGTGTCAGCGCCGACCGCCCCTCCCCGGGCACGGCCGCCTACGGCGCGGCCAAGGCGGGCCTGCTCAACCTGACCCAAAGCCTGGCCGTCGAATGGGCGCCCAAGGTCCGGGTGGTCGCGGTCAGTCCCGGGCCGGTGCTCACCGATCAGGCGCATCTGCATTTTGGCGATGCCGCAGGCGTGGCGGCGGTGGCCCGGACAATCCCCTTGCAACGTCTGGCCAATCCCCAGGATGTCGGCAAGGCCTGTGTCTGGCTGGCGTCCACGCAGGCCGAGTATCTGTCCGGAACCAATCTGGTTCTGCACGGCGGTGGCGAGCGCCCGGCCTTCCTGAATGAAGCCAGCGTCAATCAGGATTAAACTGGCACGAACCGCCAGATCGACAAGCGCCCCAGCGCAGGGCCATGGAGACACAAGATGAAAGGATGGAGATTCGCCTTAGGCCTCACGCTGAGCACGAGCCTGCTGCTGGGCGGTTGCCGCTTCGGCGCGGACTCGACGGTGCAGCAGATTGTCCCTGAGCAGGTGGACGGAACGACGCCCTGTCTTGATTTCAACCCATTGAGGAACCCGTATTTCGGCGATCTGCACGTGCATACCGTGTATTCCCTGGATGCCAACACCCAGGGCACCATCATCTCCCCGCACGATTCGTATCGCTTTGCCCGCGGCGAGCGCCTGGGCATCCAGCCGTATAACGCCGCGGGAGAGCCGCTGCGCTATGCCCAGCTGGCCCGTCCGCTGGATTTCGCCGCCGTCACCGACCATGCCGAACTGTTCGGCGAAGTGGAAATCTGCACCAACCCGGAGTACCTGGAATACAACGCGCCGGAATGTCAGTTCTACCGGGAATCGCCGTCCAACGCCTTCATCTTCTTCAACCTCGCTGCCGTGGGGCTGTTTGATGTTTCGCAAACCCCGGTCAGCGATCAGCCCTTTGCATCGGACGCCCCGCTGGTCGGCGCCGATGGCAGCATCCCGCGCCTGCCGTACTGCGGCCCCAATGGCGCAAGCTGTCTGGAAGCCGCCAAGACGCCCTGGAAGGATATTCAGCTGGCTGCCGCGGACTTCTACGATCAGACCGAAGACTGCAGCTTCACGACTTTTGTCGCGTATGAATGGACCGGCGCCCCGGTCTCGAACAATCTGCACCGCAACGTCATCTTTCAGAGCGCCGTGGTACCCGAACTGCCGCCGGCCTATCAGGAATACCCGGAGCCGGAAAATCTCTGGGCGGTGCTGGATGAGCTCTGCCAACTCGAAGACGACTGCGATTTCCTGACCATTCCGCATAATTCCAATCTCAGTGCTGGACTGATGTTCCAGACCGTCGACAAGAACGGCGACGACTACGGCCCCGAGGTCGCCCAGGCCCGCCAGAACAACGAACCGCTGGCGGAGATCTACCAGCACAAGGGGCAGTCGGAGTGCCTGGGCACCACCGGCGCCGGACTGCAGGATGAGCTGTGCGGCTTCGAGCTGATCCCGTACAACAACCTGACCGGCGATCGCTTCGGCGGTCTGAACACCGGCCCACCGGTGGAGCAGGATTTTCTGCGCGAAGCCCTCAAGGACGGCCTGCGCCTGGAAGGCGAAATCGGCGTCAACCCGTTCAAATACGGCTTTATCGGCAGTTCTGACACGCATCTGGGCACGCCGGGCCTGACCGGCGAAGCAGACTTCCCCGGACACGGCGGCGCAGGCGCTGCGGCGACCGACGAAGTGCCGCCCGGCCTGACCGACCTGATCGAGTACAGCCCCGGTGGCCTGGCGGTGATCTGGGCCGAACAGAACAACCGCGAGTCGCTGTTCGAGGCCATGCGCCGCCGTGAGGTCTATGGCACCAGCGGCACCCGACCCATCGTCCGCAGCTTCGGCGGCTGGGAACTGCCGGAGTCGCTTTGCGACCGCAGCGATTTCGTCGCCACCGGCTATGCCCAGGGCGTGCCCATGGGCGGCGACCTGGGCCCGCGACCGCCGGCAAGCACTGCGCCGGTCATGGCGGTCTGGGCTCTGGCCGACCCGGGCGCCGGCAATGAAGACGGCGGCGCTCTGCAGCGGGTGCAGATCATCAAGGGCTGGAACGACGCCAGTGGCAAGCAGGAAGCCGTCTATGACATTGCCGGCAACCCCGCCAACGGCGCCAGTGTGGATCTGAGCAGCTGTACGCCCACCGGCGAAGGTTTCGCCGAACTGTGCGCCGTCTGGCGCGATCCGGATTTCGACCCGGCGCAGCGGGCCTTCTACTATGCCCGCGTGGTCGAAAACCCCAGCTGCCGCTGGTCCACCCGGCAATGCCTGAACGCCGGCATCGATTGCACCGACCCGGACAGCGTGCCCGAAGCCTACGCCAATTGCTGCAACGCGGACTATCCCAAGACCGTGCAGGAGCGGGCCTGGACTTCACCTATCTGGTATCGCCCGGAGGAATGAGCTGACCCATTCGCGCGCGCGCTGGTGGACTCACCCAGCCGGGCATTTCCTGGTCATCGGCCTGGTCCTGTGGCTGACCAGCCTCGCCTATCGGGACTGGCAGGCCCGGCAAATCCCGGCCCCTGAGCCCGCCCGTCTGGAACAATTGGACCAGGACTGGCGGCAACGCCATGGTCGCCCGCCCAATACGGAGGAACGCCTGGCCCTGCGCCAGGATGAGATCGATCAGCGCATCCTGTTCGCCGAAGCCCTGCGCCTGGGCCTGCATCTGCGCGATCCGGTGGTGCTGCGCAGGCTGTATCAGGACGCCGAGTTCCTGCAGATTCAGGCGCCCCGCGAAGACCTGATCCAGACCGCCCTGGACCTGCGCCTGTATCAGGGCGATGAAATCATCCGCCGACGTCTGATCCAGCGCATGCGCGCCATCGGCCGCGGCCAGGTGCCGGACCCCGGCGATGCGGTGCTGCTGGCCCGCTACCAGCAGGACCCGCAGCGCTGGCTGGCGCCCGCCCGCCTGAGTTTTACCCAGCTGTATTTTCGTCGCGCCGAAGCGGGCGCGCAGCGGGCCCAGACCCGGCTCGAGCAGTTGCAGCTTCAGGGCACCGGCCCCGATCCGTTGCCCGGCGGCGGCGATCCTTTCCTCCACGGTCAGGTTTTTCGCCAGCAAAGCCCGACGGAACTGAGCGCCGTGTTCGGCTCGGCTTTCTCTGCTGCGCTGGCGCAAGCGAGTCTGCAAACCGGCCGCTGGCAAGGCCCGTTTGCCTCAAGCTATGGCTGGCATCTGCTCTGGCTGGATGCCATGCAGGACGCCGCGCCCCGCCCCTTTGCCCAGGTGCGTCAGACCCTGCTGCGTGAATGGCGGGACGAGCAGGAACAGCGCCGGCTTCAGGCCTGGATTGAAAAGCTGCGCCAGCGTTACCGGGTCCGGCCATGAACAGGAGCGTACTGGCCATCGCCTTGTTTCTGCTGATCCTGCCCAGCCTGGCGCCGGCCCACAAGCTCGCCCCGGCCCTGTTGCAGATCGATGCACTGAGCAGCACCGACTATGCCGTGCTGTGGCGCACTGGCCTCACTCCGTCGACACTCCAGCCCCGCTGGCCCGCGGACTGCACCAGTTCCGGCCCCAGCCTGAGCCGCAGCGCGAGCGCCCTGGAACAGCGTATACAGCTGACTTGTCCGCAAGGTCTCGAAGACCAGCTCATCCGCGTCGATGGCCTGGTGGCGGCGCGCAATCTGGTGCTGTTGCGACTGAACCGGCCCGACGGCGCCAGCCTGCAACAGGTGCTGAGCGCAGAGCAGGACAGTTTTCGCATCCCGTCGGGCCAGAACCCGGCTGCGGTCTGGCGCCAGTACCTGGGTTTGGGCGTCCGGCATATTCTTCAGGGCGTCGACCATCTGCTGCTGGTCCTGGGCCTGTATCTGCTGGCCGTGCGTTGGCGCGCACTGCTGGTACTGGTCACCGCCTTCACCGTCGGCCACAGCCTGACCCTGGCCCTGGTCAGTCTGGAATGGATTCACGTTCCCGGCGCCGCCGTCGAATTCAGCATCGCCCTGACCATTCTGCTGATGGCCCTGGGCCTGATCCGTCAGCCGGTGCAGCTGCGCGGGCGCTGGCCGCTGATCGCTGTATTCGGGCTGATCCACGGGCTGGGTTTCGCCGGTGCCCTGGGCGAGATTGGCCTGCCCGCAGACGCACTGCTGCCCGCCTTGCTGAGTTTCAACCTGGGCATCGAACTTGGTCAGCTCCTGTTCCTGCTGCTCCTGAGTCTGGTTTTCGCAGGCGCAACCAGAGTGCATGCCGCCGCCAACGCCGGGCTGCGCCTGGCCGGCATTTACCTGATGGGCAGCCTGGCGGTCTACTGGTGCCTGGATCGGGGCTGGGCCTGGCTGAGTTGATCCGGGACGCGAATTGCGGCTCCCCATAAGCCTTTAGCTTGGTTTAGAATGGCCGCGCTCACCGCCCTCGGCGGACTCCATGGAAGGACTATGAACAAGCAATTCCTGATCGCCGGCGGCATGCTGGTCAGCGCCCTGACACAGGCTTCGGTACCGGCATCGCACGAGATCACGGCGCCCACCGCCCCGGGCGAATCAATCACCCTGGAATGGACCGGCAGCTCCCTGCCCGGCGCGCATGGGAATCTCAGCCCGGTGAATCCCGACGATCCGGATCCGTTCGATCTGCTGACCCATGCCTGCCCGCCGCCAGTCGGCCTGGATGATGGGCATCTCATCAAGCTCACCGTGCCGCAAGGCGCTTACGATACTGTGCAGCTCAACTTCGACTTTCATATCGAATGGGATGAGGGCACGGCCGTGGCGGCCGGATTGTCAGTCCCGGATCTGGTGCTCAGCGTCTACGATGGCCTGACGCTGCTGGGCAGCAGCGACGGCGCCAGCCCGCAGGAATACGTGGGTCTGCAAGATCTGCCCAGCGGCAGCTATACCGCGGTGGTCTGTCCGTTTCTGGCCGCCCTGCCCACGGACTACCGCGGCCGTTTGACCCTGAGTGCACAGGGTGCGGCCAGCTGCGAGCTTCCGCCGACCCAGGCCAGGGCGCATGCGGCGCCCCTGCCAGGCACCAGCCCGGGCTGGCAGGCCGAGCTCAACAGCTTGCCCGATTTCGATGTCTTTCAGGCCGAAGCCGACGCCCGGCAGGCCGCCGTACCAGAACTCGGCTTTGCCGGTCGCCTCCAGTCGCCGCTGTTCGATCCCAGCCTGGGCCAACCTACCTTTCTGTGGGCGCAGCGCGCCCCGCAGCCGGCCGCGGTCGGTCCGCTGGCGAACGAGCGCGAACTGCTGATCGCCCGCGCCCGCGCGCATCTGGCGCATGAAGCCAAGAACCTGCGACTCAGCCCGGCCATGCTCCGCGACGCGGCAGTCGTCAACGCCCAGTTCAACGGCGCTGGACCGGCCGTGGTGCGCTTTCGCCAACGCGTCAACGGCCTGGAAGTGCATTCACGCTACCTGAATGTGTTGCTGGACCGCCGCTATGTACCGATTGCGGTATCGGGCTATTTCGCCACCGATTACGAGCCGCAGATCACCGCGGCCACGCCCGCAACCCTGAGCGCCCCGCAAGCCATTGCCGCCGCCTGGCAGCATCTGGGCGGTTCACTCGAGGCCTCGGCGCTGAGCTTGCGGCGCGACCAGGGGGAATACCAGTGGTACGCCGCGCCGCCCCTGTCCGGCAGCCATGAATTCGAGCGCGACCCGCGCAGCCGGGCGGTGTATTTCGCCCGCCCGGGTCGGCTGGAACGCGCCTACTATGTGGAACTGCTGGCCCGGGCGCGCGCCAATGGCGAATTGATCGCCTATGCGCTGCTGGTTTCGGCCGAGAGCGGCGAGATCCTCAAGCGCAAGAATCTGACCGCGCATGCCAGCTTCAACTACCGCGTATTCGCCCAGGACAGCGACCCGTATCAGCCCTTCGATATGCCCAGGGGCAACGGCTACACGCCCTTTCCCGGCAGCAGCCCGGACGAAGACCTGCCCCTGCTGAGCGCCGCCACCGCCCTGGTCAGCCTGGAGTCCGGGCCGATCAGCACCGGCGATCCCTGGCTGGCCGAGGGAGCGGACACGACGGTCGGCAATAATGTGCAGGCTTGCCTGGATTACTTCGATCCGGTATTGAGTAACGCAATCGCTCATCCCCTGAATCGCTGCCATCCCGAAGCCGGCGATCAATACGGTCAGACCAATGGCCCGAACAGCTTCGATTATGCCCTGCAAGCCGATGATGACCCGGCCGGCGCCGAGGCCGGTATGGCCGCGGTGGTGAGCCTGTTCTACACCGTCAACTGGTTGCACGACTGGTGGTATGACCACGGTTTCGATGAAGCCTCGGGCAATGCCCAGAGCGACAACTACGGCCGCGGCGGCGAAGCTGGCGATCCGATCCTGGCCCAGGGCCAGGACGCCTCCGACCGCAACAACGCGAATATGGCCACCCCGGCAGATGGCAGCTCCCCGGTCATGCAACAGTATCTGTTCGATGGCCCGCTAACGGGCGATGTCCGGACACTGACGCCACGCCAGAGCCACAATATGAAATTCAGCGTGGCCAGTTGGAGCGCCCCTGCGTTCGATGTGAGCGCGGCCGTGGTGCTGGCCGATGAGGCCATGGGACCGTCGCCCAGCGATGGCTGTGGCGAATCCGACCCGGCGCTGGGCCTGATCACCTCACCGGCGCTGCCACCACAGGCCAATATGCTCGGCGCAATCGCCTTGATCGACCGGGGCAGCTGTAATTTCAGCACCAAGGCCCAGTATGCCAGCTTGTCCGGGGCGCAAGCCCTGGTGGTGGTGAACAACACCGCGGAAGACCCCATACCGATGAGCAACGGCGATATTCCGGTCGATCAGGCCGGCACTCCGACCGATCCGCTGTATCAGATTCCCACGATCATGATCCGCCAGGCCGATGGCGAGCTGATCAAAGCCCTGCTGGCGCAGGGTGAGGTGACGATGCGGGTGCAGCGCATTGCCACACCCGACCTGGACGGCACCCTGGACAACCAGATCATTGCCCATGAGTTCTACCATTACGTGCACCACCGCCTGACCGATTCCAGCACCCAGCAGACCGGCGGCATGAGCGAGGGCTGGGGCGATGTCAGCAGCCTGATGCTGTCGGTACGGCCCGACGATGTGCTGATTCCGGGCAACGCGGACTACTCGGGCGCCTACGGCCTGGCCACGTATACCGAAAAGGACTACTACAGGGGCATTCGACGCTTCCCCTACTCCACCGATTTCGCGATAAACCCCCTCACCTTCAAGCATATTGCGCAAGGCGAGCCGACCCCCGATGGGGAGCCCGGCGACAGGAACTCCGAAGTGCACGCGGCCGGCGAAATCTGGGCCAATATGCTCTGGGAGTGCTACGCCGCCCTGCTCATCGATCCGCGGCACAGTTTCGCCCAGGCCCAGCAACGCATGAAGGACTACATCATCGGCGGCCTGAAAATGACCCCGGCCGATGCCACCTACACCGAAGCCCGCGATGCCATCCTGGCCGTCGCCTACGCGACGGACTATGGCGACTACGCTCATTGCTCCGCCGGCTTCGCCAAGCGTGGTGCGGGGCTTAATGCCCGCTCGCCGGCACGCTCCAGCGTGGACCTGGTTGGCGTGCGCGAAGATTACGCGCCCTTCGTCTGTCCCGCCGACACCATTACCGCCCCGGCAACAGCACGAACCGACGCGCTGCCGCTGCGCGGTGGGGCGCTGGGATGGCCGGTGCTGGTACTGCTCCTGGCATTAGGGTTGCTCGTTCGGGGCTGGCGCGAGCACAACCGGGCGGATCGCCGGCTTCAATGACTCAGAATTATTCGGGGTCTGGGTTCAAGCGATGCAGCCGGTTTCATTCGCTGTGTGACCCTTCCGTTGCGTCTCGGTGGACCAGGACCGCGCACGGCGCGGAGCGTAAGACCCGTTCGGTCACACTGCCCAGCAACATCCGCTGCAAAACGCCCAGACCGCGGCTGCCCATTACGATCAAGTCGACATCACTTTCACGGGCGTGCTCGACGATCTGGGTGTGCGGCCGGCCCATCGCGACCAGCGTTTCAATGTCCTGTGAAAAACCCTCGTTCGCGAACATCTTGTCGAACTGTTCGCGGGCCCAGTCACGATCGTCTTGCTCGGCCCGATACAAATAATACGGCGATAAAGTTGTGTTATCGAACACGTGGATTGCGGTGATACGAGTCTGACCCGCTGTGGCCATTCGTTCAGCTGCACGCAAAGCGGCCACTGACTCGGGCGAAAAATCCACGCCCACGAAAATGTGCCGAAAACCATCTGTCGGCCTTCCATGCTGCTGCCCGACGACAAGCGCGGACACGTCCGCGAGGCGGACCACCTCGGCAGCAACGCTGCCCAAGAAGAAACGCTGAATACCGGTACGGCAATGACTGCCCAGCACCAGCAGGTCCACGCCATGCGTTTGCGCATAATCCCGAATCGCTGCAGGGGGCGATTCACTCCACAACACGGTCGTCGCCGCGGAGCATGCCAGGCCACTCACGGACGCCACAAGCTTGTCGGTCACTGCTTTCCTTTGCTCGGGCGTCAGCTCCATCGATACCGGCCAGCCAACAACACCATTGACCGACAGCGCATCGGCTTGCACATGAACCACGTGCAACTGTGCGCCATACCGCAACGCAAGGTATTCGCCGTACTGCAAGGCCGCCGATGCGGCTTCGGAATAGTCTGTAGCGACCAGCACTTTCTCAAACAATTTGCTGCCCTTTGTTCAACCGCTGCCAGCAGCAGTCTAAATCCACCGGCATTGAGCCGCGTTGATCTGTATCAATGCCCCTAGGGGCGCCACCGTCGAACTTGTCCGGCCCTTTCGCCGGCAGCTCCCACGTAGAGATGAAAATCAATCTGGATTCAGAGGTTAGAAAACTGGACTAGGCATGGCTAAATCTGGGTTTGTTTCACGCCACCGAGCTAAAGCTGGATTTGCCGATTCAGCCTGCCACATGGCCACTGAGATATTCCCGGATTTACCTACCAGGCAATCACCCAAGGCTTTTCTGGACATGAAGCTTCCGTGCGGCGTCGGTTATCCGGCACCGCACATTTTTGCTCCTAGGGTTTCGGGCAACTGGATCTCGTCCGCTTCCATAGTCACGCCGATTTTATTTCTGAGGTTTGAACCTCGAATTGCTCTGCCAGGCCATGCGCGCACCGGCAGCCCTGGCCCCTGGTGCATCACATCGGGCGTTGCAGACCAGCATCCATCTGGCCGTATCGGGTGCCAAAGGGCCTCATGCCCGCCGCCTTCAGGCCGGCTCTCCAGGAGCGCCCCGAGATTTCACTCCGCCATTGTTGCAACGCAACAAATCAGCTATGCTAGACCTTTGTTTGTTGCGGTGCAGCATTATGCGTTACCTGTCTTTACTTCTTATCTCTCTGATTTCATTGAATTTGCACGCTCAGGCTCCGGCCAGCGACCCCGCCGAGTCGGTGTCGGCGTGCATGCGCGGCAATCTGCCCCGGGAATTTTCCGTGGAAGACTTCGTGCTGATTTCTTCCACCCAAGGCGGCTCCAGGGAAGTGATCTCCGGGCAGATCTACTTCTCGCGTGAAACCCGCGGCGGTGAATTGGGCCTGGCTCGGGCGATGATGCGGATCTCGGCTCCAGCGCCGTTGCGCAACTCGGCCTATCTGATGATTGAAACCGATGACTACCTGCGCGACGGCATGTTTGTGTATCTGCCTGCGGTCAACCGGGTGCGTCGGGTCAGCGGCACGTTTGCCGATGGCCGCCTGTTCGGCACCGATATCTCCTACTTCGAATTCAAACAGTTTCGCGGTGCCTTTGGCGATATGAATGCACGGCTGATCGGCTCGGAAACGCATCAGGGCCGCAGCGTCCAGCGCATGCGCTACACGGCCAAGAGTGCCGACGAGAGCCAGTACAGCCATGTTGACGCCCTGGTTGATGACACGTCCTGTCTGCCGCTGCGTGTCGAATTTTTCGGCGACGGTCGCGTGCGCAAACAGCTGGAAGTGCCGGTCGACGCCATCGTCGCGGATGGAACGCGCTGGTATATGCGGGAGTTCAGCGTGCTGGATCTGGACCGGCAGAGCCGGACCACGGTCAACACCACCGGATTCAGCAGCAGCAAGGATCTGCCCGAACGCCTGTTTCATCCCAAGTTCTTCCACAGCGCGTTCTGAGGCTAGCGGACAGAACTGCGGTAAACGGTTCAGCCCGGCGGTCTGATGGCCGCCGGTTCGCCTGGCCCGCAGCACGCCTACTACGGCGCGGTGAACCGTGTGCCTGAACCAGCCTGCCACGAGCACAGTGGAGGCCAAGACGCCATAATCTGAGCTTTGTTGGACATTCAGGTGGTGGCATGACTTCTCTGACCGGCGCCCTGCTACGCCGCATCGAGCCTCTGGTCTATGGCCGGCGGGGGCGCGTCGCATCCAGCCTGTTCCTGCTGCTCGGCACCGTCGTACTGGGCTGGCAGGCCTTGCAGCTTCGCCCGGATGCAAGTTTCGAGAAGAACATTCCGCTGGACCACCCGAACATGCAGGTGCTGCGCCAGTACCACGCCGCTTTCGGCGGCGCCAATACGGTCCTGGTCGCCCTGGTCCAGGATTCGGGCGACATCTATAACGCGGCCTTTCTGCGGGCGCTGGAAGCCGCCACCACCGAAGTCACCTTCATCCCGGGCATCGATCGCAGCCGGGTGTCCTCCCTGTTCACCCGCAACATCAGTTTCATCGAGGTGGATGAGGAGGGTTTCGCCGGGGACAATGTGGTTCCGCCCGACTACGCTCCCAGCCCCGAGATGTTCGATCTCATCCGGCTGAATGTGGGCAAGGCGGGCCTGATTGGCCGCATGGTCAGCCTGGATCAGCGCGGGGCCATGGTCAGCGCCGAGGTGCTGGAACATGATCCGGTCAGCGGACATCCCGCTGATCTGGTGAAGCTCGCGGCGCAACTCGAACAGCAGGTCCGGCAGCGGCTGACCCAGCCGACACGGTATGAGTTGGTCGCCCGCCATGCCCTGCCGGACTTCGCCGCCGGGGACGTCATCGGCAGTGTGTATACAGCGCCAGGCTGGATGCACCGCTGGACCGACTATCCGGCCCGGATTAGCGACGCGGACGGCCAGATCCGCAACCTGCGAGTCAGCGGCCATGATCTGCTGGTGCGGCCCGCGCCGAATCCCGACTACATGCCGGGCCTGAGCGTGCATATCATCGGCTTTACCAGCGTCGTCGGCGCCGTCGCGGCCGCCACCGCGCAGGTTCTGGGGTTTTTTCTGCTGACGGTGGTACTCAGCATGCTGGCCCTGCGCTGGTATCTGGGCAGCAGCAAGCTGGCCCTGTTACCCCTGATCTGCTCCCTGGTCGCGGTGATCTGGGAATTCGGCCTGTTGCAGCTACTCGGCTATGGCCTGGACCCGTTTGCCATCCTGGTGCCTTTCCTGGTCATGGCCGTATCCACCTCCCATGGGGTTCAGTACGTGAACCGCTGGGCGGATGAGATTGCCGACGGCAGAACTTCCCAGGAGGCTTCGCTGGCGACCTTTCGCCGCCTGTTCATTCCCGGTGCGATTGCGCTGTTGACCAACATCGCCGGGTTCATGACGATTTACCTGGTCCCGATCGATGCGGTACGCGAAATGGCGATCAATGCCAGTCTGGGCATGCTGGCGGTACTGGTCACCAACAAGCTGATGATGCCGATCTGGCTGGCCCGGCTTCGGGTCACCGATGTGCAGGCCTTCCAGCAGCACCGGAGCCGGACCGAACAAGCCGGCGACAAGCTGTGGCGGCAACTGGCCCGGGTGACCGACCCGCCGATCGCCGCCACGCTGGTGCTCAGTTCAGTCGCGGTCCTGCTGGCCTGTCTGTGGCTGCAGCAGGACCGCATCATCGGCGATGCCCAGGCCGGCGTGCCGGAGCTGCGCCCGGACTCGACCTATAACCAGGATGTGCGGGCCATATTGCAACACTTCTCCCTGGGCACCGACGTCCTGAAAATCATCGCCGAAACCGGCCCGGACTCCTGCATCCAGTTCGAGCCCCTGGACCAGGTCGATCGCTTCGCCTGGCGGATCCGCAATACCGCCGGGGTCAGTTCCGTCGTCACCGCGGTCGACGTGGCCAAGCAGATCTACGCGGCAATGAACGAGAACAACCCACATTTTGCGGTCCTGCCCCGGAATCGCTATGCGCTGGTGCTGGCCACCACGCCCATCGAAAGCTCCTCCGGCCTGCTGAATTACAGTTGCACCGCGATGCCGGTGATCGTTTTTGCCACTGACCACAAGGCGACCACGATTGCCCGGATCGTGGCCGACGCAGAGCGCTATAACGCGCGCAATGCCGAAGAGTTTTTCCGCACGCCGCGCGAATCCGACCCGGAATATTGCCGCGCCCAGACCGGACTGCGCCGGCATATCGGCCAGCTCGAGACCGACCAGCGCCGTTTGCTCGATCAACAGGTACTCGGCGGCATGAGCGAGCATCAAGCCCGGCAGAGCCCGCCCTTTCAAGCCCTGGATCAGGACATCGCCGTCGCCCAGACGCAACTGAGCGAGATGGACCTGCCCTGCCCGGTCCACTTTGCCCTGGCGACCGGCAATCTGGGGGTCATGGCGGCCACCAATGAAGTGGTCGAGGCCAAGGAATGGCCTGCGCTGTTCTGGGTCTACGCCGTGGTGGGCGCCCTGCTGCTGGTGTCCTATCACTCCGTGACCGCCTGGCTGGTCATCGGCATCCCGCTGTTCATGGTGTCGATTCTGGCCAATGCGCTGATGGCGCAACTGGGTATCGGACTCAAGGTCGCCACCCTACCGGTGGTCACCCTGGCGGTCGGTCTGGGCGTGGATTACGGCATCTATATCTACGATGTCCTGCAGCGCAAATTCACCGGCACGGTCGACCTGCGCACCGCCTATTTCGAAACCCTGCGGGAGACCGGCAAGGCGGTGGTGTTCACCGGTCTGGTGCTGGCCGGCACCGTGGCCACCTGGCTGTTGTCCGGCCTGCAGTTTCAACGTGATATGGGTCTGCTGCTGGTGTGCATGTTCACTGCCAATATGCTCGGCGCGGTGCTGCTGTGTCCCGCGTATTGCCGCTTCCTGCTGAAACCCTCCGCGCCGTCAGGCCCATGAGCGCGCTGCCTGCTGAACTGTGGCTGCGTCTGGGCCTGTTTCTTGGCCTGTTGCTGGCGCTCGGCCTGGCGGAATCTGTGTGGGCTCGGCGCACCCGGCAGGTCCGGCGCCGCCAACGCTGGCCGGTGAACTTCGCCATCGTGGTGATCGACAGCCTGATTCTGCGCCTCCTGCCCGCGGTTTCTGCGGTGGGCGCGGCGGCCTGGGCCGCCCAGCACGACTGGGGTCTGCTGGCCCTGTGGCCGGTTCCCGGGGGCATCGCCATCGCGCTGAGCCTGCTCGCTCTGGATGCGGCGATCTATCTGCAGCATCGGCTGATGCACAAGCTGCCGCTGCTGTGGCGCCTGCACCGCATGCATCACTCGGACGTCGAGATCGATGTGAGCACCGCCCTGCGCTTTCATCCGCTGGAAATCCTGCTGTCCATGCTCTACAAGATGGCGCTGGTGGTGCTGCTCGGCGCGCCGGTGGTGGCCGTGCTGAGCTTCGAGATCCTGCTCAACGGCACGGCGATGTTCAACCATGCCAATCTGCGCCTGCCCCCCCGGCTCGATCACGCCCTGCGCTGGCTGCTGGTCACGCCGGACATGCACCGGGTCCACCACTCCTGGCACCCCCGGGAAACCAACTCCAACTTCGGCTTCAACCTGCCCTGGTGGGACCGCCTGTTCGGCACCTACCGCGCGCAACCGCGCGCCGGCCACACCGGCATGGCGATCGGCCTGAGCGGTCACACCGACCCGCGCGAGGTGGCCTGGTTGGACGGCATGCTGCGCATGCCCTTCC
>JBFJVB010000009.1:0-44228 GCA_041624435.1 Oceanococcus sp.
AGAATCATCATTCACCACAATGACCTCAATCCGACGGTGACTCTGGTTCAATACGGAGGCCAGAGCCGCTTTGAGCAGTTCCGGTCGATCCCTGGTTGGGATGTAAACGCTTACCAGGGGAGCTTTGACTGATTCAGCGCTCATCGGTGCCCGCAGTGGCCTGAACATCCCATGGGGCAAAGCCTGAATCTCAATGGACCGCGCCTCATCACTGCGCCGCGGCAACATAGGGGCCAAGTCGGGCCAGTTTGCCGTCCTTGAGCCAGGCGACCTGATCGCAGATTTTCAGACCGTCAAGCCGATGCGTGATCAGGATAATGGTCTGATCCGGGGAGTCGTCGCGAATGCTCATGAGCACGCGTTGCTCCATCTCGGTGTCAATCGCGTTGGTCGCTTCGTCGAGTATGAGCAGACGGGGGTTGCGGTAAAGCGCTCTGGCGATACCGATGCGCTGGCGTTGTCCTCCTGACAACCTGATGCCACGGTCGCCGATGCAGGTGTCATAGCCGTTTTCCATTTTTACGATGCTGTCGTGAATCTGCGCCGTCTGCGCGACGGCAATGACTCTGTCCATGTCGATTTGGTCGACGGATTCACAGAAAGCGATATTGGCGGCAATGCTCTGATCGGCGAGGTAGATCGCCTGGGGTACGTAGCCGATTTGCTTCTGCCACCGCTTCATGTCGGAGTCGGTCAGGGGCTGGCCATCCACGCAAATCTGGCCGCTGCTCGCCGGCAGCAAGCCCAGAATAACGTCGACCAGGGTGGACTTGCCTGCGCCGCTGTCTCCGGCCAGACCGAACACCGAGCCCGCGTCGATCTGCAGAGTGATGTTGCGAAGCACTGCGGTTTCACTGTTCGGATAAATGAAGCTCACATTACTCAGACTGATTGCGGTATCGAGCTTGAATATCGCTCGCGCTTGATCTGCGGTGGCGGGGGCTTGGTGCAACGCTGAAAGGCGCGCAAGTTGGTCCGCCACGGCCTGTGCGGCAGCTTTTCCATAGCGAATCTCGACCGCAGAAGCATACAGTTTCTGCACCGCGGGTAGAAGGCGGAATCCGGCGATCGCGTAGGCGCCCAAGGAAGGCAGAAAAAATCCCGTGCCATCTGCGGGCTGCATCCACACGGCGATGACGACGAGGACGGCAATGGCCACAGTTTCCAGAATATAGCGGGGCACGAAGGCCAGTACGTTGGCCCTGGCATCCAACTGAGTCAGTTTTTCAGAAGCGGCTTCGAATACCCTGAGATAGTTGAGCTCCGTGCCCAGTAACTTGATCTCCTTGATGCCGCCAAACACCTCCTGAACCGACTTGTAGCGGGCACGGTCGGCAGCCATGCGTGACTGTCCGGAGCGGTTGATGCTGCCCCGCAATAGCGCGTAGATTACAAAGTAAGCCAGGATGAGAGCGCTGGCGATGGCCATCGCGGCGCTGGGGTTGATAATCACGATCAGAATGACCAGGGCCGAAACCACCAGCGAGCTGGCCAGCAGGTCAACCACGGGTCGCATGAATCGGGAAACCGCGATCTCGGCTTCGGACATGATGGACTTGGTGATGTCCGCCGGATTATGGATCAGAAAGTATTCATAGGGTCTCTGGACGAAACTCTGCAGCAGTCTGCGACTGATGCTTTGGCGTCGACGCGCAACAAATTTCGTCATCAGGTAGTTGGCGGCGATTTTATAGATCGCCCCAAGCGCAAACACCGCCACGGTGAACAGTCCGGTGGCGATGCGAAAATCCTGCTCACTGGTGAAATTCAGGTCACGGTAGATCGCGGCCAGATAGGCATTATTCTGGATGATCAGCGGGTCAGTAATGACGGCCAGAAAGGGAATGATGGAGGCGATTCCGGCTGCTTCAGACAAGGCCAGGCCTATGGCTACCGCGACCACGAAAATGAACCGTTTGCGTTCTTGTTTTGTCAGCAGTTGCTGCAAGGTTCGAGCGGTGGCGTTCACCCTTGTTTTTCTCCGGTGGGGTAAAGAATGCTTGAGGTGGAGAGTATTGAATCCGCGCCAAGGCAGCGCTGAAGGCACATGGAAATCAAATTCTCCGGTTTCATGATACTTGAGAGCCCGGTAACGATTGGTCTGGGCGCTCACACTGCGCGCCAAGTCCCGAGGCTGCATTGCCAGCCAGGTCCTGGCAGTATCCTGATGGCAAAGGCCACAGGGTGGCAAAGGAGCCTGGATGCGCGCGATGCGGATGCACGGTCCCGGGCAGGCATTGCAGCTTGATGCGGTGCCGGTGCCGGTTCCCGGAAGCGGGGAAGTTCTGGTGCGCGTCCGATACTGCGGTGTCTGCCGCACGGACCTGCACATACTCGATGGCGATCTGACACCGCCCGGCTGGCCGGTGACTCCAGGACATGAGGTGATCGGCGATGTCGCCCAGCTCGGTCCCGGCGTGACCGGGCTGCGCGAAGGCCAGGCCGTGGGTGTTCCCTGGCTGGCGCAAACCTGTGGCCAGTGTCGTTTTTGTGTCTCGGCACGGGAAAATCTTTGCGCCCAGGCGCGCTTCACCGGCTTCAGCCAGCCCGGGGGCTATGCCGAAGCGCTGATCGTCAGCGCCGCGTACTGTTTTCCTTTGCCCCAGGGCATCGACGGTCCGGCGGCGGCCCCGCTGCTGTGCGCGGGTCTGATCGGCTACCGAAGTTTGCGCCTGGCCGGCGAGAATCTGCGGTGCATTGGCCTGTACGGCTTTGGCGCGGCGGCTCATCTGGTGGCCCAGATCGCGCTCGCCCGCAACCTCACGGTCTGTGCGATCACCCGGCCGGGAGATTGCCGCAGTCAGCAATTCGCGCGGGACCTGGGCTGTCAATGGGCCGGCGGCACCGACCAGAGCCCGCCCTGGCCACTGGATGCGGCGCTGATTTTCGCCCCGGCTGGCGAGCTGGTGCCGCTGGCGCTGGGCCACCTGGAGCGGGGCGGAACGGTGGTCTGCGGTGGCATCCACATGAGCCAGATTCCGCCCCTGGACTACGCCGATCTCTGGCTGGAACGGAGCATTCGCTCGGTCGCCAACCTGACTCGCCAGGATGGCGAGGAACTGCTCGGACTGGCGGCCCGGCTGGGTCTGAATCCGACCGTCACGGTGTATCCGCTGGTGCAGGCGAACCAGGCGCTTGACGACCTGCGCCACGGTCGCTTCGAAGGGGCTGCGGTCCTGTCGATGCAGTGAAATGCAAAGGCCGATGATGCGATGGGTTCATCGGCCTGCAACCGCCGTTCGCTCCAGTGGCCTGGCAGGGCAGTCTGCGCTTGATTCGCGCGATTACGCTCAAACTGGCGCAGTGTCTGCCGGATCAGCCCGGCGATCTGCTTTGACCGCGCTCCCGCGAAGTCTGTTCGGCGGGACAGGTGTCGCTGATCAGAACCCGCTCGTGACGCCACAGCCAGGCGCAGGCAATGAAGAACAGGATCATCGCCAGGCCGAACCACCACTCAACCAGGTTCTCGACTTTATCCCGGGTGTCGAATTCCACCAGCGCGGTGACCGGCAGGCTGCCCAGTCCCAGGGCGAACTGCAGGCCGACCAGGCCCCACATCAGCTTGAGCAGTCGAGGCGCCGGCTGGATCGCGGAGCGCGACAGCGCGGCGACGAAGAGCAGTTGGCAGAAGAAGGTGCCGCCCAGAAAGCTGCTGGCGCCCAGGCGTCGAAAGATCGCGAACAGCGGGCCTTCACTGCCCAGAAAGGCGGTGTACAGGGCGAGCATGCAGGCGCTGAGCATGCCGAGACCGGCCATCACGCGCATCGACCAGCCAGGCCCACTGCGCTGCACCAGCCAGTGCGCGGCCAGGGGCCAGAACAGCAGCATCAGGCCGGTGCTGGGCAGAACCGCGGCCTTGAACACGAAATAGGCCCAGCCATGGCGCCCGGTGCTGCTGATCGTGGTGCAGCCCTGGAGCAGCGGATTGCAGTCCGCAATATGCCCGGGAATGACGGACAGCCAGTAACAGGCGATGACCGCCAGCAGGGGCAGGGCGCCGCTCAACAGGGGCAGGGGCCAGATTCTCATGAGTGCCGATGATACCGCCAGGGCCGGTAGCGGCGTAGTGTCGCGAGCGCCTTGATTCGAGCGCATCCCGGGAACAGCTGGGGCCGGCCTGATGGAACCGCATCAATTGCCGGCCCGGGCCGCGGCTTCCGGGCTGAAATCGCGTTTCTGCATCGGCAGCCCGAGTCGCCACCAGGCGTCGCCGGCCTGGTTGCTCAGATAGGTCGCTTCGTAATCGCCCGAGGTCAGATCGTGGTAGACCGACACGCCACGGTGCATGCTGGCGGTTTCCTGGGACATGAAATAACCCACCATGCTGACTCGCCAGAGCTGGTCCCGGCCGTCGTAGTTGTCGCCCCAGAGGGCCAGCCAGCTGTCTTCATCGGCGTAGATCGTACGGCGTTTGTAGATATGCCGCAGGCCTTCCTTGAGAGTGCCTTCGATGATCCAGACCCGGTGCAGTTCATAGCGGAAATGCTCGGGATTGATCGAGTGCTTGCCCAGCACTTCGGCATAGCTCAGAGCCGGATCATTGATGCCGAAATTATGGTACGGCACGAGAAACTCGCCGCGTCCGACCAGCTTCCAGTCGTAGCGCGCCGGAGAGCCATTGAAGATGGTGTCGTCGTCCGAGGTGTGCATGCCCGAGGGTGGCACCGGGTAATCAAACCCCACTTCCGGTGCTTTGCGCACGCGCCGCAAGCCGGGGAGGTATTGCCAGGCCTGGGTGGCCTCCTGGTGGAAGGCATTGGGCTGGAAGCCGACCGCGACCTGGCCCTTCTCCCGGTCGGGACTGAGAAACTTGATGAAAAAATAGGCGCTCACCCGGGTGTCATCGAAGCGGCCCCGGCGCTGCGGATGCGGACTGAAGCCCTCCTGCAAGGTGCGAAACTCCGCCCGGCCCCAGGCGGTCTGCCCGCTGGCGTAGACATTGGCGATGTCATAGGTGACAGATTCGCTGCGGGCGCGGTGCGGGACCATCACGTTCCAGATGGCCTCCAGGCCGCTTTTCGGAAATGGAAACGGATGGGCGCCAATCTGGCCGCTCACGGCCAGGCCGTTCTTGAGCAGTTGGGCATGCCGCGCATTGAATTTCACCACATCGCACACCCAGTCGTGGCGGCGAAAGTCGCGGTGGCTGGGAAAAACCCGCAGGCGAAACTCGTCGGGATAGGCTTTCAGCAAGGCCTTCTGCCCCTGGGTCAGCCATTTCGCATGTTCATCCAGATTGTCGCGAGTCACCACGTACAAGGGCTGTTCGTCGACATACGGTCCCGGATCGAAGCCGTGAGGAGCTTTCAGGCCAGGCCAGGAGTCCAGATACTTGCCGGTAAAAGCCGCCACGCCGTTCGGCGAGCCGGCACGTGGAGCCCCCATGCAGGTCAGCTCAGCGCCGCCGAGTCGGGCGATTTCATCGGGAGTTGCAGCGGCATGGACAAGGCCAGCGGCGCAAAGACCGGCGGAAATGATCAAACGCATGGAAGCAGACAGGTTGTTGCGGAGGCACGAGGCTGCGGCCATGATCGCATGGCCTGGGCCGGCGGGCGAGTGGGCCCAGGTGGGGAGAAGTCCTGAGCTGAGAAGCCTTCAGCTTTCGCGCAGTTTTTTCGCCAGATCCGCAAACGGTCTGAAGCCCTCGGTGGGCTGGCTGGTGCTGTCGGCGCGGTCGCGGGCTTGTTGCCGGCTGTGCTCGTCATCGTGGCAGTACAGGCAAAGCAGCTCCCAGTTGCTGCCATCGGCCGGGTTATTGTCGTGGTCGTGGTCGCGGTGATGGACGGTGAGTTCGCGCAGATTCTGCCGGGTGAAACTGCGGCCGCAGCGACCACACACCCAGGGGTAGAGCTTGAGGGCCTGTTCCCGATACCCCAGCTCGCGCTGCTCACGGGCGCGGTGGGCGGCGGCGACGGTGGCGTCGAGCCTGGATTTGTCGATCGGCTTGCGGGTAACCATGGCGCTATCCTCACCGCTCCGGGCAGGTCTGACAAGGCCAGGGGTCCGGTGTTTTTGCGACCCCGCGACTTGATGTAAATCAAGCCGCCGCTGCCGTCCGGCGCCTAGGCTGAGGACCTGATTGTCAATCCAGGGACAGGCCTTGAATAGAGAAGCTCAGTTGCGGGCCGATGTAGCGGTCATAGGTGGCGGTCTGGCGGGTATCGTGACCAGCTTGCAATTGCTCGATGCGGGCCTGCGTGTGGCCTTGTTCGATCGCGGCGGGCCCGAGTGGCTGGGCGGTCTGGCGCGGCGCGCTTTTGGCGGCATGTGGCTGGTCGATACGCCCTTGCAGCGGCGCCAGGGCATTCGCGACAGTCAGGAAATCGCCCTGGCGGACTGGCTCAGCGCCGCGGAACTTGGCGAAGCCGATGAATGGCCGCGACGTTGGGCGCAATACTATGTCGAGCGCAGTGTGCCGGATGTCTATGCCTGGCTGGCGCAGCGCAAGATCGGCTTCCTGCCGGCCGCGCAATGGCCGGAAAAAGGCCTGTATCAAGGCGGTAACTCGCTGCCGCGCTACCACGTGCTGTGGGGCACGGCGCGATATATGACCGAAACCCTGCTGCAGGCGCTGTACCAGCATCCCCAGCGTGCTCGTCTGCTGCTGTGCCTGGAGCATTCGGTGGACCATTTCGAGCAACGCGACGGCCGCATATCCAGCCTCAGTGGTCGGCGCCTGGTGGAAGACCAGACTTTTCGGGTCGAGGCCGAGCATTTTGTTCTGGCCTGCGGCGGCATCACCGGCAATCTGGCCGCGGTACGGGAGAACTGGCCCAGGGACTGGCCGTCGCCGCCCAAACGCCTGCTCAATGGCTCGCATCCGCACAATGATGGCAGCCTGCATCGCCAGGTCAGACGCCTGGGCGGGCGGGTTACCCATCTGGACAAGCACTGGAACTACGCGGCCGGCGTGCCACATCCCAAACCGGAATTTGCCGAGCACGGGCTGAGCCTGATTCCGTGTCGCTCCGCGCTGTGGATGGACGATGCCGGCCGACGGATCGGCCCCCAGCCGCTGGTGACCGGCTACGACACCCGTTTTCTGTGCCAGCAGGTCGCCCGTTATCCATGGACCTGGCAGATTCTGAACCGGCGGATCGCGCTGAAGGAACTGGCGATTTCCGGTGCCGAACATAACCCCAGCATCCGTGATCGCAGCGTGCTGGGCCTGGCCGGCGAGCTGCTGTTCGGCAATCGCTGGCTGGTCGACGGGATGCTCAGAGACTGTGCGGATTTCGTCGCCGCCGACAGCCTGCCGGAACTGGTCGGGCGCATGAACACGCTCACCGGCAGTGATGCGGTGAAGCTGGAAACCTTGCAACGTGAGGTGCGGAGCTATGATGCCGTCATCGCGCGCGGACGGGCCTATCACAACGATGATCAGCTGCGCCGTCTGGCGCAGTTGCGCGGCTGGAGTGGCGACCGGATTCGCACCTGCAATTTTCAGCGTATCGACGACCGCCGGGCCGGGCCCTTGATCGCCATCCGACTGCACCTGATCACCCGCAAAACCCTCGGCGGGATGCAGACCGATCTGTCCAGCCAGGTGCTCGATCGCCATGGCCTGCCCATTCCAGGTCTGTATGCGGTGGGTGAAGCCGCCGGTTTCGGTGGCGGTGGTGCGAGCGGTCTGCGCTCCCTGGAAGGCCATTGCCTGCCTGCCTGCATCATGACCGCGCAAGCCGCAGCTGCTGCGATCGCCCATGGCACCAACCCGGTGGCTGCGGCCGCAACCGTAAGCTCGTAAGGAAAACACGATGAACCGAAACTGGACCGGCGCACGCCTGGCGCGCTACGCCCTGGAACAACTGGGTGTGAGTCACACCTTTGGCATCCCCGGCGTGCACAACACCGAACTGTATGACGAGCTGGCCAGCTCGGCCAGTATCACGCCGGTGCTGGTGACTCACGAGGGTGGGGCGAGCTTCATGGCCGATGCGATCAGCCGTACCAGCAGCAGTATCGGCACTCTGCTCATCGTGCCCGCGGCCGGAGTCACGCATGCCGCCAGCGGGATTGCCGAGGCGTTCCTGGATGGGATTCCGATGCTGGTGATTTCCGGCGGTATTCGCACCGATACCGGGATGCATTACCAGTTGCATGAGATCGACCAGCTCAAGCTGGTGGAAAGTTTTACCAAGGCGAGGTTCCGCGTCACCACCCATCAGGACATCGTGCCAACGCTGTTCGAGGCCTATCACTGCGCGACCAGTGGCGAGCCCGGACCGGTCTTCGTGGAAATCCCCGTGAACCTGCAGCTGTTTACCGCGCCGGTCGAGAAGCTGCCACGCTGGCAGGCACCGCCGGTGGCAACGGCCCTGGATGATGATCTGATCAGTGCCGCGGCGCAGCGACTGGCCCAGGCGCAGCGACCCGGCCTGTTTCTGGGTTGGGGGGCGCGTGGGGCGTTTGAGCAGAGCCGCGCCATTGCCGAACATCTGGGGGCGCCGGTGGCGACGACCCTGCAGGGTCTGAGCGTTTTTCCCGGATCCCACCCGCTGCACGCCGGCATGGGCTTCGGCCCTGCGGCCGTGCCAGCCGCGACCCAGGCTTTCAAGGATTGCGATTGCATGCTCGCCGTGGGCACCCGCTTTGCCGAAATTGCCACCGGCAGTTTTGGCAGCACGCCTCCGGCCAACCTGATTCACATCGATATCAATCCGGCGGTATTCAACGTCAATTATCCGGCCGAGATCGCCATCGAAGCCGATGCGGCAGCAGCGCTGCAGGCGGTGCTGGAAAAACTGCAGGCCGCCTCGGAACCCCGCGCCGGGACCAGCGTGCGGCAGGGCCTGAGCGCACACAAACAAGCTTATAAACGGGAGTGGCTGGCGCATGACAGTCGTGGCAGGGTGAATCCAGCGCGGTTCTTCACGGCCTTGCGCGAGCGTCTGGACGAAACCGCTTTTCTGGTGGCCGACGATGGCAATCACACGTTTCTGGCGGCTGAGCTGTTCGAAAACCATCGCGTCGGCCATTTCATTTCGCCGACCGATTTCAACTGCATGGGCTACTGCGTTCCGGCGGCCATCGGCGTCAAGCTGGCCCATCCGGATCAGCAGGTGGTGGGCATTGTCGGGGACGGGGCGTTTCTGATGACCGGCATGGAAATCCTTACCGCCAGCACCCAGCAGCTCGGAGTGGTGTATTGCGTGTTCAATGACGGCGAGCTGGCGCAAATCGCCCAGGCGCAGGAGTTGCCCTACAACCGCAAGACCTGCACCCGGCTTCCCGCGGTGGAGTTCCGTGGCATCGCCGAAGCGACCGGAGCGCGGTTTTTCAAGTTGGAAAACGATGAGCAGCTCAGTTCGATCCTCGATCAGGCTCTGGCTCAAGCCGCCGCGGGCCGTCCGGTCATCGTCGATGTGGCCATCGATTACAGCAAGAAAACGCGGTTTACCCAGGGCATTCTCGCGACCAATCTCGGGCGCTTTCCCCTGGGCATGAAAGCCCGTCTGGTGGGGCGCGCGCTCGGGCGCAAGCTGGTCGGGGCGCCCAAGCCCACCCAGTTGGCCTAGGCGCAGACCACCCGCCCGGCCCGTGGGGTCGGTATCTAATTTTCAGGGAGATTCATCATGCAAACATTTCTCAAGGCGGCTGGAATTCCGCTGGGTCTGGCACTCGCCGTCGGCGGTGGCCCGGCATATGCAGCGGATTCGGGGGCTGCGGCCGGGCAGGCCCAGCTGGACGCCCGCCTGCGCTATGAGTACGTGGATCAGTCGGTGGCGGGCCGCGACACAGGCTCGGCGTTGACCTTGCGGGCGCGGCTGGGATACGCCAGCCCGGCCTGGCGTGACTGGGATGCCTACGCCGAGTTCGAAGGCGTCTGGGCGCTGAACGACGCGCTGGATTACAACAGTACCCGCAACGGTGCGGTGAATCGGGGCGTGATCGCCGACCCGCAGGGAGAGGAGCTGAATCAGGCCTGGGTGCGCTATCGCGGCCTGCCAGACACCGAGCTGCGCTACGGGCGGCAGCGCCTGATTCTGGATAATGCCCGGTTCGTCGGCAATGTAGGCTGGCGCCAGAACGAGCAGACGGTGACCGGATTGAGCCTGTTGAACCAGAGCTTGCCGGGGATGCGTTTGCACTATGCCTATCTCGACTCGGCCCACACCGTGGTGTTCAGCAGACGTGATCTGCAAGCGCATCTGGCCAACTTGCAGCAGGCCTGGTTCGAGGACAAGCTCAGACTGTCGGCCTATGCCTATCTGCTGGATTTCGCTGCCGCGAGCGCACTGGACAGCCAGACCCTCGGGCTGCGACTGGCCAGCCGGGCCGCCACGCTGGCCCTGGTGCTGGAATACGCCCGGCAGTCCGATTACGCCGATAGCTCAAATGGCGGCACGGTCCCCGATGCCGACTACTATCTGCTGGAGATTGGCGCCGATCTGTCGGGCTGGAACCTCACCGCCGGTTACGAAGTGCTGGGCGGCGATGTCGATCCGATGACCGCGCCTTTTTCCACCCCGTTGGCGACCTTGCACAAGTTTCAGGGCTGGGCTGACGTGTTCCTGAGCACCCCGGATGCTGGCGTCGAGGACGGCTATCTCAAGCTCGCGGGCAAGTTGGGTGGGACCAGGCTGGTGGCCGTTTACCACCGCTTCCTGGCGAATGCGGGCGGACTGACCTACGGCGATGAGTTCGATCTGCAAGTCAGCCGGGTGCTGATGCCGGGCTTGTCGGGACTGATCAAGCTGGCGCATTACGAAGCGGATGGCTTCGGAGTCGATACGCAGCGGATCTGGGCGCAGCTCGACTATCGCTTCTGAGCGGTCGAGCCTTCGCCTGCGCCGGCTAGGTCCGGCGCCACAACAACGGAAAATATTGCACCGCATACAGTGCAAACGCCGTTGACCAGAGGATGGCGCTGAGGGTCAGACCGGACAGGCCGCCCAGCGCCCAGTCGGCGTAGCTGGTGATTCGTAGCAGGCCGGCCATCGCCATCAGCAGGAAGGCGATCAGCAGGATCGGGCTGGTTTCGATTTTTCGGCCCGAATGCCCAAGCGCCACCCGAGCCATCATGCCCAGACCCAGACAGCCCAGTGCGCCGGTCATCAGCGCGTGGATCGGTGCGGTCGGTGGCAGATCGAGCGCACCGCCGTGTACCCCGGCAGCCAGGATGAAGGCAACCACCAGCCAGGCGTAGCCCAGGTGCAAGATCCACAGCATCGGCTCACGCCACACCCGCCAGGGTTGCCACAGCAGCCAGCGCAGCAGGGTGGCCAGCGCCGCCGCCGCGCTGAGTGCAAGGCCTGGCTCGGACGCCGGGAATAGCGACAGCGCAAAGGCACTGCACAAGGCCGCCAGCGTCGAGGTCCAGTTCAGCCACGAATACTCAAGCGCGGCATAGCCGCAGCGCCGGCTGGTGAAAAACGGAATGACCCGGCCACCCATGAAGACCATCAGGAAACCCAGCAGATAGACCGTCAGCATCAGCAACTGGCGGGCTGATTCGACCTGGTCTCGATACAGGTACAGGTGGAACAAGGCATTGCTCAAGGTCAGGGCCCAGAGCAGCGGGATGAACATGGCATTGCGCCGGTTGGCGCTGACGATGAGCACATGGCTCATCAACCCGGCCAGACCCGCCAGGAACAGGCCGTTGAACAGGGCTGCGGCCAGCTCAGGCGCGGTCGCAAACCCGGGCAGCGCGACCACGCGTGCCAGGACCCACAGCGCGGCCAGGGTGGCGAGCATCCAGGGCTGGGCGGGCTGTCGACCGGTCCAGTTCGCCACGGCGGTCAGGACAAAGCCGGTAATGACTGCGGCGCCGAAGCCGAACACCATCTCGTGGGCATGCCACAGCGTCGGCTGCGCAGGCAATGGCGCCATGCCGGACAGGCCGGCGAGCCAGAGCATCACGCTGAGCGCCGCAAACAGAGCGGCCATGGGAAAGAAAAAGCGAAAAGCCTGAGTGAAAATAAACCTCACGATCCTGATCCTGATCCCTGAAACAGGGTATGGGTGGCCAGAATACCCAGCGGATGGTGAGTCCGGGCGATCGACAGCATCAGCAGATAAACGCAGAGGGCGGCCACCAGGCAGACCCCGCGCTGGGCTTTGCTACGGCCCAGGCGCAGCGCCACGATGCCCAGCCCGATGTACAGCACCAGCAGGCTGAGCTTGACGCTGAGCCAGGCGTGGCTGCCCGGGTATTGCCCGCTGAGGTACATCAGCGCCAGGCCGGCACTCAGAAGCGCGCTGTCGTTGGCGTAGCTGAAGTGTTTCACGCTGCGGTGCTGACTCCAGGCGGAGTCGGCCAGCATCAGCATGCCGCGGATGGCGAACAGGCTGCCGGACAGCAGCACGCAGAAGATGTGCAGGCTCTTGAGCTGTGGATAGAACTCGCTCAGCATCGGTTGCCCGGGCCGGCTATCGGCGGACCCGACTCAGCCGCATTTGCTGTAGCCGCAGCAGATGCAGGTCGGACAATTGTCGATCAGCAGCAGGTCGCCGCGGCAATCGGGGTCCGGGCATTCACCGACGACGGCGCGCGGTGAGGTGTCCGCCGGCTCGTCCGGCGCGCGTTCCGTGCTCGCAGCGCTGGTCGGGAGCTGTGCGCCAGCGGCGTAGCGTCGCACCAGTTCGGCCAGCGGATAGGGTCGGCCGTGGGCATCCAGAAAACCCCGCTGATGCAACATCTGCTGAATGCACCAGGCGATGGCGGCGACCTCGCTGTCATGGAATCGCGGCTTGCCCGAACGCGTGCTGCCGCAGCGAACCGGACCCTGAGTCCAGGTGACCTTGCGCAGATCCGCCAGGGCCTTGGCAATGAAGCCGCCGCGTGCGGCCAGACTCAGACTGCGCATGGTGGCGGCGATCCACTGATGTTCGCCGGCGATCTGGCCCGCCGGGATGAAGAATTCCAGGGGGCGCTCGATGCAGATGCTGTGGCCATCGGCCCGGCCTTCCACCGGGGCATAGCTGACCGTCACGTACACATGGTGTTTGCCGGTCTGGGTGCCCAGCGCGATCTTGTTGGTCTCGCTGGGCAGGGTGTTGTCCGGGCGGCGCTCAATTCTCTTGTCCAGCGGGTTGTCATCGGTGGCTTGCCAGGACGCGTCATTGGCGACTGCGGCGGCGGGGCGCACCGCCACGGCGGTGATGGCTTGAGTGATTTTATGGGCAGGCATGTTCATATCCTTCATAGACGGCCGTAATAGCCTTCCTTGATTGCATCGTAGAGATTCGCGGCAGTGTGCTGCTGGCCTTCATACTCAACGAGCTCGGAACCCTTGCATTCCACCACGCTGCCGTCGGCCAGGGTGAAGGCGTAGACGGTTTGCTCGGCTTCCTCCTTGCGGACCAGAACCCCCTGAAACACCTCGGGGTTGTAGCGGAAGGTGGTGCAGCCCTTCAGACCCAGGGCAGCGCCTTGCCAGTAGATATCCTTGAAATCTTCGAAGGGAATTTCGGTGGGGCAGTTGATGGTCTTGGAAATGGCCGAATCGATCCAGCGCTGCGCGGCCGCCTGGATTTGCAGGTGCTGCTGTGGGGTCACCTGCGCGCTGCTGACAAAGCACTCCGGCAAGGCATCGGCCTGGGCGGCGGGGTCCTTGAAGTGTCGCCAGGCCAGCAGTTCAAAGGAATACACGTCGATGCGTTCCTTGGCCTTGCGTCCGGGACGGATCAGGTTGCGGTAATAATGATGGCTGAACGAGGGTTCGATGCCGTTGCTGGCGTTATTGCCAAAGGACAGGGCGATGGTGCCGGTCGGGGCGATCGAGCTGTGGTGGGTGAAGCGGGCACCGAGTTCGGCGAGCTGTTCCACCAGTTCCGGATCGACTTCGGCCAGGCGTTGCATGTAGCGGCTGTAGCGGGCATGCAGGATGCGTCCCGGCACCGTATCGCCCACGCCATAACCGTCCTCGACCATTTCCGGGCGCTGATGCAGCATCGCCTCGGTCACGGTGAACTCCTTCAGTAGCAGCGGCGCTGGACCTTTTTCCCGGGCCAGATTCAGGGCTTCGCGCCAGCCGGTGAGCGCCAGTTCGCGGGCCACCGCTGCGGTGAATTCGACGGACGCCTCATCGCCGTAGCGCATCCCCAGCATGGCCAGGGTCGAACCGAGTCCCAGAAAGCCCATGCCGTGTCGGCGTTTGTCGGTGATTTCCTGAACCTGCGCGGCCAGGGGCAGGCCATTGATTTCCACCACGTTGTCGAGCATCCGGGTGAAGATCGCCACGCAGCGGCGGTAGCGGTCCCAGTCAAAGCTGGCCTCGGGCGAGAACGGCGCGATGACAAAATGGGTGAGATCGACCGAGCCGAGCAGACAGGCGCCATTGGGGGGCAGAGGCTGCTCGCCGCAGGGATTGCTGGCGCGGATGGATTCACAAAACCAGTTGTTGTTGAGGTCATTGACTTCGTCGATCAGGATGAAGCCCGGTTCCGCCCGTTCATAGGTGGATTGCATGATCCGGTCCCACAACTCCCGGGCCGGGAGTCGGGCGTAGACCTTCTGGGCGGTGCGGCCTTGCTCATCCTGCGTGTAGAGACCGTCCGGATCCGGAAAACTGCGGTAAATGATCTCGATGTCCGCCTGGTCGAGTTCATGCGCGAAAGCCGGAAACGCCAGCACCCATTCCGCATCCGCGCGCACCGCGTCGATGAATTCGCGGCGCACCAGCACCGACAGATTGAACTGGCGCAGCCTGCCGTCAGCCTGTTTGGCGGTGATGAACTGCGCGATATCCGGATGGCCGATGTCCATGCAGGCCATCTGGGCGCCGCGTCGGCCTCCGGCGGAGCTGACGGTAAAACACATCGCGTCGAACACGTCCATGAAGGACAGCGGGCCCGAGGTCTGCGAACCGGCGCCGCGCACGAAAGCACCCCGCGGGCGCAGGGTGGAAAAGTCGTAGCCGATGCCGCTGCCGCCCTTGAGGGTCAGTGCTGCGGCATGCAGGCTGGACATGATGCCGTCCATGGAGTCCGGCACCGTGGCCGAGACCACGCAGTTGATGGTCGAGGTTTCGGGCTTGACCGCTTGCGCCCCGGCATTGGACCAGATGCGCCCCGCTGGAATCGCGCCATGTTCCAGGGCCCAGAGAAATTCGCCGCGCCAGTGTGGCTGCTGTTCCGGCGTTTCCAGCGCGGCCAGCGCCGTGGCCACCCGGGCCCGGCAGGCCGCGATATCGGCGTCCAGCGCAGTCCCGTCGGCTGCTTTCAGGCGATATTTGGAATCCCAGATGTCCAGGGAGGCCGCTTGCAACGGGACCTGTTCGGAATGCTCGTTCTGAGCAGGGCTGGATAGCCGTGAAATGGTGCTCATCAATCCCCCAATAACCATATGTAGTGTTGGATGTTACGTTGAACACAATATATTGTGTCGGAGCCCACGCTACCAGAGCGCTGGTCCTGGCCGTTTGATGTAAGTCAGCTGGCCGGGACCGGCGGCTGATTCCAGACCTTACGCGTAACCACCGGGATGTTGAAACGCATCGCGGCATTCGAACAGATGCAACAGGCCGGGCAGCACCGCGTCGATCGTGTCGCTGGCGCCCTGACGGCTACCGGGACAGGTCAGCAGCAGGGAGCGGCCCTGAGGGCCGGCGAGACCGGCAATTCCGCGCGACATCAGGGCGTACGGGGTGCGCCGTTGACCATAGTGCCGGGCCGCTTCCATGATGCCCGGCAAGGGGGTGCGGATCAGCGGGGCGAGGGTGTCGACGGTAATATCGCGCGGGCTGATGCCGGTGCCGCCGACGGTCACGATCAGATCCAGCCCCTGATCCAGCGCCGCGTTCACGCTGCGCCGCAGGGGTTCGGCCTCATCTGCGAGCACGCAATACTCCGGCGCCGCGAAGCCGGCCTCAGCCAGCAGGGTTTGCACGGCTTTGCCTGCGGTGTCCGGTTTGCGGCCGGCCGCCACGGTGTCGGAAAGGACAATGACCAGGGCCGAGCGGGCGACCGCGGTGCGTCGGAAAAACTGGCTCTTGCCCCCGGTCTTGCGGCTCAGGTGGATGTCAACAATGGCCAGGTCCTCGGGCTGGCCATACATTTTCAGCATGTCGTACAGGGTCAGCGCGGCCGCCGCCACGGCCGCCAGGGCCTCCATTTCAACGCCGGTCGAGCCGATCACGGCAACCTCGGCGCGGATACTGATCCGGTCCTCGCCCAGTTCGAAATGCAGTTCCGTGGCATGCAGCGGCAGGGGATGGCACAGGGGAATCAGGTCGGCGGTGCGTTTGGCGGCCTGAATCCCCGCCACCCGGGCGACTTCCAGACAGTCACCTTTTGCCACTCGCTTCTCCCGCACCCGCGCAATCAGCGCGGCTGTTGCAGACAGGCTGCCCTGGGCCTGGGCGGTACGCAGGGTTTCCGGTTTGCCACCGACATTGATCATGCGCTTGCGCGCCGGGAATCGCAGCCGCAGTCGCTGGCCACCTGCGCGTCGCCGGGTCGTTGCGCGTGGCGGCTCAGGCCGCCGTCCAGCGACCAGACATTGACGTGGCCCGCCTGGCGCAACTCGCGTGTCGCCGTATCGCTGCGCACCCCGCGGCTGCAGATCAGCAGGTAGTGGTGCTCGGGCTTGAGAAAGCCGGCTTCATGCAGTTGCTCCCGCGACACCGCTTCGGCCTTGCGCAGGGGCTGTTGTGCGCGCTCCGCTTGGGTGCGTAAATCCAGCCAATGCAGCTCCGGATCGAGTGCCTGAATGGACCAGTTCTCCGCGGAACCCTGGCACTGGCAGTGGCGGCGCCGCCGTGGTTCGATACGATCCCAGCTGCCGTTGCGCAAATCCAGCACATTCCAGGCGCCGCGTACCGGGCTGGGCAGTTGCGCCAGTTGCAGCAGGGCCTGATGCGCCAGCATGGCGCCCAGGGCCGCGGGCACCGGTCCGAGTACCCCGGCGTCCTGACAGCTTTCGCCGGTGTCCGCGTTCAGGCAATCCCAGCACAGCCCGTGGGCTGCGGATTGTGGTGCCACATACAGCGCGCCCTGATGCCGATAGAGCCCGCCGATCAGCCACGGCACCTGCTGTTGGCGGGCGGTGACGCTGAGCAACTGCTTGCACGCCGGGTTGTCAGTGCATTCCAGCACGATGTCGGCGCCGCGCAGCAGTTCCGCCGCATTGCCGGCATGGTAGGCGTGGGGGCGGACACGGATATCCAGCGCCCGATTGCGTTCGCGCAAACGGGCCGCCGCCACCGTGACCTTACGTTCGCCGCAATCGGCTTCGGTGTACAGCGGTTGGCGATGCAGATTGCTGAGTTCAACCAGATCAGGATCGATCAGGGTCAGTCGACCAATGCCGGCGCTGGCCAGCAGGTCGGCGACCGGGCAGCCCAGGGCCCCCAGACCGATGATCACGGCGTGAGCCTGTTTGAGCCTGAGTTGGGTCTGGTCGCCGAATCCGGGCACGGCCATCTGTCGGCTATATCGTTCCGCCGGTGCCATCGGGTGGCAGCCGGCGCAATCCACCCAGGCCGATCGACCGTCGGCATAGTGTTCGTGTTTCCAGATGGGCACCCGGGCCTTCACCTGGTCGATGATGTAACGACACGCGGCAAACGCCGCATCCCGGTGCGCGGCGGCCACCCCCACCCACACCGCACAATCGCCGATGGCCAGGTTGCCGGTGCGGTGGATACAGCGTGCCGCATCGATTTCAAAGTGCTGGGTCGCCTCGTCAAGAATGGATTCACCTTCACTTTGCGCGAGCGCTGGATACACCGCGTAACTCAGGCCGCTTACCGCCCGGCCCTGATGGTGGTCTCGAACCCAGCCGGCAAAGCTGACAAAGCCGCCGCTGTGGGGGCGGGCCATGGCCTGGCTCAGCGCCGCGGTGTCGATGCGGGTTTCGGTGAGAGAAAATCCCATGTTCAACCCCCCGACATCGGCGGCAGAAACGCGACGCGATCCTCCGGGTTGAGCGGATCGGTCCAGTCCGCAAAGCGGTCATTGATGGCGACCCGCAGACGCGTGGGGGCGATGCTCAGGCCATGCTCCTGGCTCAGCCTCTGATACACCGTATCCGCGGTGTCATTGGCGGACAGTTCAAGACGCTGGGACTCCAGTCCCGTCAATTCTTGCAGCAAGGCGAAGTACCGCACGGTAATCGAACTCATGCCACGCGCCGCAACGGGATACTCATGCCCAGGCAGCTGTCGTTCGCAACGACGGCATTGATCGACGCCAGGTTCAGGCAGAACTTCAGTTCGCTTACGGCGCTGTCGCAGCGCTCCAGAATCCAGTCGCAGTGGCTGTGGCAGGCGCAGTCGGCGCAGACCCTCAACTGATCTCGCAATTGCGGAATTGGCGCACGCTGTGCGTACTGCTGCGGACTCAGGCCGATGCGCTGGAGCATCCGGCCCAGGCGCATTTTCCCCACCCGGCGTTGAAGATAGGCGCGAACCGCCCGGGTGTCCTCGGTGGTGGCATGAAAATACGTGATCGCCAGTAGTCCCAGACTCAGGCTGAAGATGGCCAGCACCGCCCCTACATAGGGCAGGGCTGACAGTTCAAACGGAATGTTGTACACGGCGGACTCCTTCAGACCGTCAGGTCCTGATTGTGAACCCGGTTAAAGATTAGCGCCGAGCAAGCGACAAATTCTTGACGTAGATCAACCCAGTGCCAGATTCGCCGGCATTGGGATTCTGGTGTCGGGAGCCGCGAAGGAGCGCCGGCAACAACCGCCCGACCCGATGGGGCAAGCCTTCGGATGAAACCGGGGCGATGGCAGATCAGACCTACAGCGCCAGTCACTCTTGACCTACATCAAGATGGTTTTTTGACGCCGGTGCAAGACTGCGGCTCTGTCTGGACAGTGACGTTGGCCCTTCGATGAACACGCACCAAAGAAAGCAGTATCAGGTTCTGGCGCTCAGCACCCTGGCGTTTGCCGCCAATTTTGCCGTATGGACGGTGTTTGCGGTCATCGGGGTGAAGATCAAGGCGAACCTGGGCCTGAATGAAACGCAGTTCGGCATTCTCGTTGCGACCCCGATCCTGACCGGCTCCCTGACGCGTCTGCCCCTGGGTATCCTGACCGACCGTTATGGTGGTCGGCCGGTGTTTCTGGTGCAGATGTTGGTCACCGCGGCGGCGACTTTCGGCCTGGCCTTCGCGACCGAGTACTGGCATTTCCTGGCCACCGGCCTGTGTGTCGGACTGGCCGGTGGTTCTTTCGCCATCGGCATCGCCTACACCTCGGCCTGGTTCGAAAAGGAACGTCAGGGGACCGCCATGGGCATCTTCGGCGCGGGCAATGCCGGCGCCGCGATCACCAATCTGGCCGCACCGATCATCCTGGTCGCCTATGGCTGGCAGATGGTGCCCAAAGTGTATGCGGTGGCGCTGGTCGCCATCGCGGTGCTGTTCTGGCTGTTCACCTACGATGATCCGGCCCACGCCAAGCGTCGGGCCTCGGGTCAGCATCTGGCCTTGAAAGATCAACTGGCGCCGCTGAAGAATCTCCAGGTCTGGCGCTTCGGTCTGTACTACTTCTTTGTGTTCGGAGGCTTCGTCGCCCTGGCCCTGTGGCTGCCCAAGTATTACGTCACCGAGTACAGCCTGGATCTCAAAACCGCCTCCTTCATCACCCTGTTATTCACCTTGCCCTCCGGCGTCATTCGCGCCCTGGGCGGCTGGGCCTCGGATCGCTACGGCGCACGGGTGGTGAACTGGTCGGTGTTCTGGACCTGTCTGGTCGCCCTGTTTCTGCTGTCCTATCCGCAGACCACGATGATCATTCATGGCATCAAGGGCGATGTGCATCTGTCCGTCGGTCTCGGGGTCTGGACCTTCACCGCACTGGTTTTCATCGTCGGCATCGCCATGGGCATCGGCAAGGCCAGCGTCTACCGCCTGATCGCCGATTACTACCCCGACAACGTCGGTTCCGTCGGCGGTATGGTCGGCGTGATCGGGGGGCTGGGCGGGTTTTCGTTGCCGATCATCTTCGGCGTGGCAGCCGACCTGATCGGGGTGCGCAGCTCCTGCTTCATGGTGCTGTTCACCCTGGTCGCCGCCTCCATGATCTGGATGTACTTCGCCATCCGCGAGCTGGAAGCGCGCAAACAACTGCAGGCCAAGTTTGAAGGCCCACAGCTCGAACCGTTGCGCCGCTGGCGCGGCGATGAACCGAATTTGGATAACGCCCGTTCGGGCGCATAGGGAGAACACCGATGAGCATCGCCATTTCGCATCCACCGGCGCCACGCAGCAGCCACGTGCTGACCGACTGGCGGCCGGAAGATCCGCAGTTCTGGGCCGACACCGGCAAGGCCATAGCGACCCGCAATCTATGGATTTCGATTCCCTGCCTGCTGCTGGCCTTCGCCGTCTGGCTGGTCTGGAGCGCGGTCACCGTCCGCCTGAACAGCATCGGTTTTACATTTTCGACCAATCAGCTGTTCTGGCTGGCGGCGTTGCCGGGCCTGTCCGGCGCCACTTTCCGGATCTTCTACTCGTTCATGGTGCCCATTTTTGGCGGGCGCAAGTGGACCACCCTGAGCACCGCGTCCCTGCTGATCCCGGCTTTGTGGATGGGGTTCGCGGTGCAGGACCTGCAAACCCCCTATGCGGTGTTCGTCATCATCGCCCTGCTGTGCGGTTTCGGTGGCGGCAATTTTGCCTCCAGCATGGCCAACATCAGCTTTTTCTATCCCAAGGCCCAGCAGGGCACCGCGCTGGGGCTGAATGCGGGGCTGGGCAATCTGGGGGTCAGCGTGATGCAGTTTGCCGTGCCCGCGGTGATCACCGCGGGCATTTTCGGTGGGCTGGCGGGTGATCCGCAGCAGCTGGCGGACGGCCAGACGCCCCTGTGGCTCCAGAATGCCGGCTTCCTCTGGGTGCCGTTCATCGTCATCTTCACCGTGGCTGCCTGGTTCGGCATGAACGATATCGCTGATGCCAAGGCCTCGTTCAAGGAACAGGCGGTGATCTTCCAGCGCAAGCATCAGTGGCTGATGAGCTGGCTGTACATCGCCACCTTTGGCTCGTTCATCGGCTATTCGGCCGGTTTTCCGATGCTGATCAAGACCCAGTTTTCCGGGATTGATCCCCTGCAATTCGCTTTTCTGGGGCCGATGGTCGGTGCCTTGATCCGGCCGCTGGGCGGCTGGCTGGCCGATCGCATGGGCGGTGCCCGGGTCACCCTGTGGAATTTCGTGGTGATGATCGCGGCCGTGTTCGGGGTGCTGTACTTCCTGCCAGGCGAGGGCGATGCCGGCAGCTTCTGGGGTTTCTTCGCCATGTTCATGCTGCTGTTCACCACCACCGGCATCGGTAACGGTTCCACGTTTCGCATGATTCCGATCATCTTCCGTACCCAGCATGCGCGCTGGTCAGCGGGCCAGGACGAGGCCGCCCAGGCCCAGGCGCAGAAGGATGCCGGCAAGGAATCGGCCGCCACCCTGGGCTTTTCTTCGGCGCTGGCCGCCTACGGCGCCTTCTTCATTCCCAAGGCCTACGGCACCTCGATCGCCCTGACCGGCGGGGTGACCGGCGCCTTGACCGTATTCATCCTGTTCTACATCAGCTGTCTGGCGGTGACCTGGTGGTTCTACGCCCGCCCTGCGGCCGAAGTGCCCTGCTGATCACCCTCATTTAAGGATAAGGCTATGAGTCATTTTCTAGACCGCCTGAGTTACTTCAAGCGGACAGCGGAGCCGTTTGCCAATGGGCATGGGCAACTGACCCGGGAAGACCGCAGCTGGGAGCAGGCGTATCGCCAGCGCTGGCAGCACGACAAGGTGGTCCGTTCCACTCACGGGGTGAACTGCACGGGTTCGTGCAGCTGGAAAATCTACGTGAAGAATGGTCTGGTCACCTGGGAAACCCAGCAGACCGATTATCCGCGCACGCGTCCGGATCTGCCCAATCACGAGCCGCGCGGCGGTCCGCGCGGGGCCAGCTATTCCTGGTACATGTACAGCGCCAATCGGCTGAAATATCCGCTACTGCGCTCCTCCCTGGTGCGGCTGTGGCGGGCCGCCAGGGCGAAACAGGCTGATCCGGTCCTGGCCTGGGCCTCGATTGTCGAGGATCCGGCCAAGGCCCAGGAGTACAAGCAGCAGCGGGGACAGGGCGGTTTTGTGCGGGCCGACTGGGATGAGGTCAATGAACTCATTGCCGCAGCCAATGTATACACCGCGAAGACCTTCGGTCCCGACCGGATCATCGGCTTTTCGCCGATTCCGGCCATGTCCATGGTGTCCTATGCCGCCGGTTCACGCTATCTGTCGCTGATCGGTGGCGTGTGCATGAGCTTCTATGATTTCTACTGCGATCTGCCACCCAGTTCGCCGATGACCTGGGGTGAGCAGACCGATGTGCCGGAATCGGCGGACTGGTACAACGCCGGTTTCATCATGTTGTGGGGGTCCAACGTACCGCAGACCCGTACCCCGGATGCCCATTTCATGACCGAGGTGCGCTACAAGGGCACCGAAATCGCGGTGGTCTCGCCGGATTACGCCGAGGCGACCAAGTTCGCCGATCAGTGGCTGGCGCCGAAACAAGGCACCGATGCCGCCCTGGCCATGGCCATGGGCCATGTGATCCTGAAGGAATTCCACCTGGATCAGCCCAGCGCCTATTTCCTGGATTACTGTCGGCGCTATACCGATATGCCGTTGCTGGTGCGCCTGGAGCCGGGTGCCAAAGGTCTGAGCGCCGGACATTTCCTGCGCGCCTCGGATCTGGCGGATGGCCTGGGCGAAACTCAGAAAGCGGAATGGAAAACCATTGCCTGGGATGGCGCCAGCGACAGCCTGGTCGTGCCCAAAGGATCGGTCGGTTTTCGCTGGAGCGAGGGGCGGCAGTGGAATCTGGAGAGCACCGATACGCAGGGCCGTGAGCTGGACCTGAGTTTGAGCCTGATCGAGTCCGCCGATGCGGTGGCGCAGGTGGTCTTCCCCTATTTCGGTGGGGTCGAGCACGAGCATTTTGCTTCCAGCGACCACGGTGATGTCCTGACCCGCAAGGTCCCGGTCAAGTCCATTACCCTGGCCGATGGCAGCAGCGTCCAGGTGGCCACGGTGTACGACCTGCTGCTGGCGCATTACGGCCTCGATCGTGGCCTGGATGACCCGGCCGTGGCCAGCAGTTTTGATCAAAATCTGCCCTATACCCCGGCCTGGCAGGAGACCATCACCGGGGTGCCGGCGGATCAGGTGATCCGCGTGGCACGGCGCTTTGCCGAAACCGCGCACAAGACCGAAGGTCAATCCATGGTGATTCTGGGGGCCGGTCTGAATCACTGGTATCACATGGACATGAACTACCGCGGTATCATCAATCTGCTGTTGATGTGCGGTTGTATCGGCAAGAGTGGGGGAGGCTGGGCGCATTACGTGGGGCAGGAAAAGCTGCGTCCGCAAACCGGCTGGCAGCCACTGGCCTTCGGCCTGGACTGGGCGCGGCCGCCGCGACACATGAACTCCACCAGCTTCTTCTATGCCCACACCGATCAGTGGCGTTACGAAAAGCTCAACGCGCGTGAACTGCTGTCGCCGCTGGCCACGCCCCAAGACTGGCCCGAGCATATGCTCGACTACAACGTGCGGGCCGAGCGTATGGGCTGGTTGCCTTCGGCGCCGCAGCTGGATCGCAATCCGCTGGAGGTGGCGAAACAAGCCGAGGCCGCCGGCCTGAGTCCCAAGGACTATGTGGTGCAAAGCCTCAAGGACGGCAGTCTCAAGCTGGCCTGCGAGGACCCGGATGCGCCGCAGAATTTCCCGCGCAACATGTTTGTCTGGCGCTCCAATCTGCTGGGCTCCAGCGGCAAGGGCCATGAGTATTTCCTCAAGCATCTGCTGGGGACCAGCCATGGTGTGCAGGGCAAGGATCTGGGCGATGAAAAGGCCGCCCAGCCCAAGGACGTGGTGTGGCATGAGCAGGCGCCCAAAGGCAAGCTGGATTTGCTGGTGACCCTGGACTTCCGCATGTCCACCACCTGTCTGTATTCCGATGTGGTGTTGCCGACTGCGACCTGGTACGAAAAGGATGATCTGAACACCTCGGATATGCATCCCTTCATCCACCCGCTGTCGGAGGCGGTCAACCCGGCCTGGGAATCACGCAGTGACTGGGCGATCTACAAGGGCATCGCCAAAGCCTTCTCGCAGGCGGCGCAAGGTCATCTGGGGGTGGAAACCGATGTGGTGACCTTGCCGTTGCTGCACGATACCCCGGCCGAGCTGGCCCAGCCTTTCGCGGTGGCGGACTGGAAGCAGGGCCAGTGCGAGCCCGAGCCCGGTGTCACCATGCCCAATCTCATCGCGGTGGAGCGCGATTACCCCAATACCTATGCCCGCTTCACCGCCCTGGGGCCGTTGCTGGACAAGCTCGGTAACGGGGGTAAGGGCATCAACTGGGATACCCAGGAGGAGGTGCATCATCTGGGCGATCTGAACGGCCGGGTGAGCGGCGATGGCCCCACCGCCGGACGACCCCGCATCGACACCGCGATCGATGCGGCGGAAACCATCCTGATGCTGGCACCGGAAACCAACGGCGAGGTCGCGGTCAAGGCCTGGCGGGAACTGAGCAAGGCCACCGGTCGGGAACACGCCCATCTGGCCCTGCCCAAGGAAGACGAGAAGATCCGTTTTCGTGATATCCAGGCGCAGCCGCGCAAGATCATTTCCTCGCCGACCTGGTCCGGCATCGAGTCGGAAAAGGTCTGCTACAACGCCGGCTGGACCAATGTGCATGAACTGATTCCCTGGCGCACCCTGAGCGGGCGGCAGCAGTTCTATCAGGACCACAGCTGGATGCGCGCTTTCGGTGAGGGCTTCACCAGTTACCGCACGCCGGTCAATACCCGAACCATCTCGCCGGTGCTGGGCAAAAAGAGCAATGGCGCGACCGAGCTGGTGCTGAACTGGATCACCCCGCATCAGAAATGGGGAATTCACAGCACCTACAGCGACAATCTGCTGATGCTCACGCTGTCACGCGGTGGGCCCATCGTCTGGCTCAGCGAAACCGATGCCAAAGCGGGCGGGATCGTCGACAACGACTGGATCGAGACCTTCAACGTCAACGGCGCCCTGGTCGCCCGTGCGGTGGTCAGCCAGCGGGTGCCGGCGGGCATGGTCATGATGTATCACGCCCAGGAGCGCATCGTGAATGTGCCAGGCTCGGAAATCACCCAGCAGCGTGGCGGCATTCACAATTCCGTTACCCGCATCGTGCTCAAGCCGACCCATATGATCGGCGGCTACGCGCAGCAAAGTTACGGCTTCAACTACTACGGCACGGTCGGTTCCAACCGGGATGAATTTGTCATCGTGCGCAAACTGAAAACGGTGGACTGGCTGGACGGTACCCCCAGCTATGCCGCCAATACGGAGGCTGCCCAATGAAAGTGCGTGCACAAATCGGCATGGTGCTGAATCTGGACAAGTGTATCGGCTGCCACACCTGTTCCATCACCTGCAAGAACGTCTGGACCTCGCGTGAGGGGGTGGAATACGCCTGGTTCAACAATGTGGAGACCAAACCCGGTATCGGCTATCCGAAGAACTGGGAAGACCAGGACAAATGGCAAGGCGGCTGGAAGCTCGACGGCAAGGGCAAGCTCAAGCCGCGTCAGGGCGGCAAGCTCAAGACCCTGGGCAAGATTTTCGGCAATCCCACTATGCCGGCGATCGATGACTACTACGAGCCTTTCAATTTCGATTATCAGCACCTGCACAACGCACCGGCAGGCAAGGCCCAGCCGGTCGCGCGGCCGTATTCCGCGCTGACCGGCAAGACCATGAACAAGATCGAATCGGGGCCAAACTGGGAGGAGATTCTCGGTACCGAGTTTTCCCGGCGCAGCGCCGATACGAACTTCGCGAACGTGCAGAAACAGATGTACGGTGAGTTCGAAAACACCTTCATGATGTACCTGCCGCGGCTGTGCGAGCACTGTCTGAATCCGGCCTGTGCGGCCAGCTGTCCGTCCGGCGCGATCTACAAGCGCGAAGAGGATGGGGTGGTGCTGATCGACCAGGACAAATGCCGCGGCTGGCGCATGTGCGTGTCCGGCTGTCCGTACAAGAAGATCTATTTCAACTGGAAGAGCGGCAAGTCGGAAAAATGCACCTTCTGCTATCCGCGCATTGAAGCGGGCCTGCCGACCGTCTGTTCCGAAACCTGCGTGGGCCGTATCCGCTACCTGGGGGTGATTCTGTACGACGCCGACCAGATCGAAGCGGCCGCCTCGGTGACGGACGAGAAAGATCTCTACGAACAGCAGCTGAAGATGTTCCTCGATCCAAACGATCCGGACGTGATCAAGGCCGCGCGCCGTGACGGGGTGCAGGAGTCCTGGATCGAGGCGGCCCAGCAGTCACCGGTGTACAAGATGGCGATCGACTGGAAGGTGGCCTTCCCGCTGCATCCGGAATACCGCACCTTGCCGATGGTCTGGTACGTGCCGCCGCTGTCGCCGATCTCCAACGCCGCCCAGGCCGGTGAGCTGCCGAATCAGGGACTGATCCCGGACGTGAAATCCTTGCGCATCCCGGTGCGTTACCTGTCCAACATGCTGACCGCAGGCGATGACGCCCCGGTGGTGGCCGCGCTGGAGAAAATGCTCGCGATGCGGGTGTATCAGCGTGGCGTGCACATCGACGGGGAGCGACGCGATGAGCTGCTGTCCCAGGTCGGTCTCACCCCCGCCCAGGTCGAAGACATGTACCAGATCATGGCGATCGCCAACTACGAGGATCGCTTCGTCGTGCCCACCGCGCATCGGGAGCTGATCGATGACCCCTATGGCGAACGCAGCGGTTGTGGCTTTACTTTCGGCGATGGCTGCCACGGTAGCAGCCCGACCAGTTTGTTCGGTGGCAAGCGCGCGACGCAACGGGATGTGCCCATTGCGCTCGATGCCTTGCTCAAGCCGACAGGAGAATGAGATGCGCGACACCCTGAAAATCCTTGCGCTTCTGCTGGATTACCCGCGAGCTGAAATACAGGCAAGGGCGCAGGAACTCGGCGAGCTACTCAAAACCGAGGCCGCGCTGCCGGATGCCGGCCTGGAGGCGCTCTCTGGGCTGCTCGATCAGCTGGCCTGCGCCGAGTTGCTGGAATTGCAGGAGGACTATGTCGCCTGCTTTGATCGCGGTCGTTCCCTGTCACTGCATCTGTTCGAACATGTACACGGCGAGTCCCGCGATCGTGGTCAGGCGATGGTGGACCTGCGTGATGCGTATCAGCAGGCCGGGCTGGAGCTGGATGCCCGGCAGCTGCCGGATTATCTGCCGGTGTTCATGGAATTCTGCGCCCATCTGCCCGCCGCCGAGGCGCGGCGCTGGATGGTCGAGGTGGCGCATATTCTGCGTCTGCTGTATGCCCGGATGCAGGCCAGACAGAGCGTGCACGCGGCGGTACTCGGAGCGCTGCTGATGCTGGCGGGTGAGCCCCTGGAGGAGCCCGAGATTCTAGCCAAGGTTCGTGCCGAGCAACCCGATGACACGCCGGAAAGCCTGGACGCAGCGTGGGAGGAAAAACCCGTGAGCTTTTCCTGCGCAACCGCGGCCTGTGGCGCCGTCGCCGGGGCTGGCGCCGACCCCAGCTCATCCACCGTGCCGCTGGTGCGCTACGCGGCTCCATCTGAATCGGAGGGCTCGGCATGAGTTTTCTCAACGAATGGCTGTTTGGCCTGTATCCCTATATCGCTGCCACGGTGTTCCTGCTCGGCAGCCTGGTGCGGTTTGATCTGAACCAGTACACCTGGCGGGCCGGATCCACTCAGATGCTGAACGGTGGCCCCCGTTTTGTGCTGGCCAATAACCTGTTCCATATTGGCATCCTGCTGTTGTTTCTTGGCCATCTGGTGGGGCTGCTCACGCCGGCCAGCGTCTATCATGCGCTGGGGCTGTCCACCAGCGCCAAGCAATTGATGGCGATGATTGCCGGCGGCCTGTTCGGCAGCCTGTGTTTCATCGGCATGACCCTGCTGGTGCAGCGGCGCCTGTTCGACCCGCGGGTGCGGGCGAACAGCAGTCGCATGGACATCTTTATCCTGCTGCTGCTGTATGTGCAGTTGATTCTGGGGCTGATCTCGATACCGATCTCGGCCCAGCACATGGACGGTTCGGTGATGCTGCTGCTGGCGGAATGGGCGCAGCGCATCGTCACTTTCCGTGGTGGTGCGGCCGAACTTGTGGCCAGCGTGCACTGGGTCTACAAGCTGCATCTGTTCCTCGGCCTGACCATGTTTCTGGTCTTCCCCTTCACCCGGCTGGTGCACATCTGGAGTGCGCCGATTGGGTATCTGGGACGCCGCTACCAGATCGTGCGGGCGCGGGCGAGGATCTAGGCCATCGTGAGCCCCAAGCCTTCCGGTCCGGGCCAGGACTACGCCGAGGCTGCCCTGAACCTGCCGCTACCGGCCCTGGACCGGCAGGGTCGCAGCGCGCGCAAGTTGCGCATCTCGGTGACCGACCGCTGCAATTTTAGGTGTCGCTATTGCATGCCGGATGAACCGCGCTGGTTGCCAGGCCGCGAACTGCTGAGTTTCGAACAGATCCATCGACTGGCCACGCTGTTCGTCAGCCGTCTGGGGATCGAGCAGATTCGACTGACCGGAGGCGAACCGCTGGTTCGACGTGAGTTGCCGGCGCTGCTGCGCATGCTCAGCCCGTTGCGGGCTCAGGGCCTGCAACGCCTGTCCCTGACCAGCAATGGCTCCCTGCTGGCCGATCAGGCCCGCGCGTTGCGGGCGGCCGGCCTGGACGATGTCAATGTCAGCCTGGACGCGCTGGAGCCGGAGGCATTCGCGCGTCTGAGCCGGGTGGCCGTGCCGGTGAGTCAGGTTCTGGCGGGAATCGATGCGGCCCGGCAGGCCGGGCTGAGGCTCAAGATCAATTGTGTGCTGATTCGCGGACACAACGATGATCAGGTGCTGCCTCTGCTGCGTTGGCGGGCGAGCAGGATCTGGAGCTGCGGTTCATTGAGTTCATGCCCCTTGAGGGCGGTCAGTTCTGGGGCGCGGAGCGGGTGGTGACCGAAGCCCAGTTGCTGGATCAGCTGGCCGGGCATTACCGCGTGCGCGCGCAAGGCAGCGGCTCTGCACCGGCGCGCCGCTATAGTCTGGATGAGCGTCAGACCATGGGGATGATTTCCACCGTGAGCCGGCCCTTTTGCAATCGCTGCGACCGCCTGCGGCTGACCGCCAAGGGGGAACTCTACACCTGCCTGTTCGATCAGGCAGGCTGCGATTTGCGCGCACAGATGGCGCTTGACGATGATAGCCTGGAAGCCCGGATTCGCCAGGCGGTCTGGCGCAAACCGGCCGGCTATGTCGCGCATCAAGGCCGTAACGAGCGCCCGCTGGTGATGCATCAACTGGGAGGTTAGAGGGCGCAGTTCAAGCTTACAATCGCCCCCCACAGTTGTTCGGCTTTGTAGGAGCGGCTTGCGCCGCGAACCCATCCAAGGCCAACGACCGTGTTCACGGTTAAAGTCACGCCCCCGGGTCGTTTGCCCCGGTAGGAGCGGCTTGCGCCGCGAATCAGCGCCAGATCAGCGTGCGGACTCAGGGTAGTGGCAGCGTTAGCCTGCAAATCAACAGAAGAAATGGAGATCAGATGATTCAAGTCGAAGCGGCCTGGCAGGCCTATGCCGATGCGGTACAGCCGCTGCCGATCCAGGCCTTGCCCCTGCAACAGGCCCACGGCCGGGTTCTGGCGCAGCCTGTTTCCAGCGCGATTGATCTGCCGCCATTTTGCCAAAGCGCGATGGACGGCTATGCGCTGCGCAGCGACGATCTGGCAGCCGCCAGCGAGGCCGCGCCCGTCACCCTGGACTGCGTGCAATTCATTGCCGCGCAGCAGCAGTCAGCGCAGCAGACGCTGAAAACCGGACAATGCGCGCGCATTTTCACCGGTGCAATGGTGCCGCCCGGCGCGGACGCGGTGGTGATGCAGGAAAAGACCAGCCTTTCAGGTTCCCGGGTGCAGTTCATGGCCCCGGTCGCGGCGGGCAACAATATTCGCCGTCAAGGGGAGGAAGCACAGGCCGGATTTGAGCTGTGCGGGGCGCCGCAAACGGTTGACAGCCAGCTGATCGCCGCCGCCAGTTTCGTTGGTGTGGACCGACTCTGCGTGTATCGGGCGCCGCGCGTAGCGGTGCTGGTAACCGGCGACGAACTGGCTCCACCGGGCCGGCCGTTGAAGTCAGGTGAAGTGTACGAATGCAATGGGGCGTTTCTGAGCGCCTGGTTTGCGGAGCGGGGCATAGAGGCTCAGGTCAGCCTGGTGCCCGACCAGCCTGCGGCCCTGAGCGCCGCCATGAGCCAGGCCCTGGAACAGGCCGACCTGGTCGTGATCACCGGAGGGGCGTCCGTGGGCGAGCGCGATTATGCCCGCGAGGCGGCCCGCTCGATCGGGGTTGAGGAAGTCTTCTGGCGGGTGGCGCAAAAACCCGGCAAGCCGCTGGCCTTCGGCATGGCCGGCGCCAAGCCCGTGTTGATTCTGCCGGGCAATCCGGCGGCCGTCTTTGTCTGCGCCTGGGTCCATCTGGATCCGGTACTCCGGCGCTTGCAAGGTCGGAGCCAGGAGGCTGCGGTCTGGTCACCAGGGCGCCTGGGTTTCAGCGTGGATGCCGCACCGCTGCGCGACCGGTTCCTGCGAGTCACCTGGCGTCTGAATGCCCATGGTGTGGCCTGCCTGGAGACCCTGCCGCTCCAGAGTTCGCATATGTTGACCAATCTGGTTGCGACCAACGCGTTGTTGCGCGTGCCGGCCGGAAGGGCCATGGGTGAGGGTGAGTCCGCGTTGTTCCTGCCGCTCAAGACGCCTTGAACCCGGCGCGCTGTGCGCCTTGCTTGCCTGTCTCTACTTCGGTGGCGGATCTGTGGCTATACTGGACTACTGTACAGATCTGAGGCGCCGCGCGATGGCTGGCTCCGAATGAGCTGCTTGGCGAAATGACTGCAATGGGAGAAATGGAATTGCCCTCTGATACGACGACTGCTGCGGCAGATGTATTTCAGCTTGATCCTCCGGAAACCATCAGCCCCGTTTCCGCTGCCGTTGCCAGAACCGCGGTGCCTCTCAAGCAGGACCTGCTTGCGGCCGTCGATGCGCAGGTCGACAAATTCGTCGACGGCTTGCTGACCCAGGAGGTCGGCAGCGACGCGTTCAAATCCATGCTGGACAGCGCTTTCGCCTTGGGCAAGGAAGAAATTTCCCTGGCCGCCAGTTTGATGCAGGGACGTTTCTTGCAGCGCAATTTTGTCGGCATGGAAGACAGTCCCGCGTTCGCTGCGATACAGGAGATGCGTACCCAGCTGGATGAGTTGAATCCGGGCAAGGACGGTGATTTGCTGCAGCCGCGAAAGCTTCTCGGTTTCATTCCCTTCGGCACTCGCTTGCAGAGCTATTTCCGCAAATTCGAGTCTGCCAGCGGCCAGCTGCACAGCACGATGCAGCAAATCTACGCGGCGCGGGATGACATGCAGCGCGATATCGTGGATATCGAAAGCGCCCGGACAAAGCTGTGGGAGGCGATGCAGAAGCTAGCCGGCGCGGTGCGGTTTGCCGAAATCCTGGATCAGCGACTGGTCAGTCGCGTCGAGGCGCTGCGCAGCACCGACGCGCAACGCGCCCAGGCCCTGGAGCAGGAGGTGCTGTTCTACGCCCGGCAGAATCTTCAGGACATGCTGACGCAGCAGGCGGTCAGCACCAATGGCTACATGGCCCTGGATGTGCTCAAGCGCACCGGCCGCGAAATGATGAACGGCTGCTCGCGGGTGGCGACGACCGGCATGAGTGCCCTGGCGGTTGCGCAGACGGTGGCGCGTGCCACCGGTAACCAGATCAAGGTGATGGACATGCTCGGTGGGGTGAATTCCAGCATCGAGAATCTGCTCACCGAAACGGGCCGGCAGCTGAATACCCATGTGGACCGAACTGCCGAATTTTCCAGGAGTCCGTTGATCGGGGTGACCAAACTCAAGGAAATGTTTGACCAGACATTCCAGGCGATGGATACCATGGACAATTTCCGGCGTCAGGCGATTGCAGCCATGGGACAGAACAACCAGATCATCCAGGAACAGCTGGCCCGTGCGGAGGGCTACATCGACCGGGCGCGTCAGCAGCAGGCCCGCGCTGCGGTTCAGGACAGTCTGAGCGGCCCGGTCGCCCTGTAAACACAATTTTTCCGATGCGCTGGGGTGAACCCCCGGCGCTCGCCGATCCGCAGTCAAGGAGTGAACTGTGACAACACGTTATGTAATGCAACGAGATACCAATGGCTGGCGCTTGCAGGTCTGGGTGGCTTTTGGTGTGGCGATCTTGGCCAGCGCCTGGGGGGTGCTGGATCTGCCCAATGAGAACATGGAAAGGGCTTTTTTTGCGATCGGGCTGTTCTTTTCCGTGTTCAGCTGTTTTTCCGTGGCGAAAATGCAGCGCGATAACCGTGACGGACAGGTGGATACCCAGGGCTGGATCTTCACCGTCTGGGTGGCCTTTGCCGCGGCGATGGCCCTGACGACCTGGGGTTTGTGGCGCATGGGCATTGATCCGTGGCACAAGCGCTTTCTGGCCGTGGCCTGGTTGTTTGTGGTGAGCACAACCTTTTCACTGGCGAAAACCATCCGCGACAAACATGAAGCCGAAATGCTCGAGCAGGCGATGCAGGACGAACGAACGGAAAAACCGGAAGCAAGTCCGGCCTGATCGCCGCCCCGGCGTCAACAGCCGCGGCGGGATTTGGCCTGCAAGAAGCGCTGCTGGCGCAACAGCGGTTCGCTGGAGGCCTTGGTCAGGCGAGATTTCTGGCGGTCCAGTTCATCCTGGATCAGAGCCAACTGCTGCGCCAGGGCCTCTTCGGCACTGGGTCCGCCGGAGCCGAGCGCCGCCTGCCGCTGTGCGGCCGGGATGCGCAGGTAGGCTTGTAGCGAATCGGGCAGATAGCGGCGGATACATTCCTGCAGATACAAGTGATCCTGCAAGGGCGAGGCGTCCGACACCCCTTCGATCTGGGTCCAGCGGATCACTTCGACCAGACTGTCCTTCAAGCGCTTGAGTTGTGCCAGCAGAGTCGGCGAAATTTCGGGGGCGATGGTGTTCAGTACCGTATCCAGCGCGCCCAGGGCCTGTTCATCCATGAGGGGAGGCTGGGTGGCTGGCGTGGTTGTGGCTTCACCCCGTTGTCTGCTGCGCCACAGCGACCACCAGGTGCCAGCAAACAGCATCAGCGCACCGCCTCCGCCGAGGAGTTGCACCGGCCAGGTCTCGGCCAGCAGCGCCAGGCTCAGCATTCCGCTCCCTCCCATGAGACCGATGATGCTCTGCACCGGCGCCGGCTGACGGGCCCCACCGGCGTGATTGGAGGCGGAGGTGCAGGCCTCCAGTAGGGGCGTCCCCAGAGGATGGCGGCCGCGTAGATGCCGCAGCTTGGTGACTATCCGCGGCGGCACAGGGCGGGATGGCTTGTTCGAAGCGCGTAAGGCCGGAGGTGCGGTGCGCCGATTGACAGGACGATCGGCGATCAAGTAGCGGGAATCTGGCGAGTCGTCATTCATGGATGCTTGTTCAGGGCGATAGCCTGGAAATCTTGCGCTGCTGCGGCGCAAATGGCAATGCGCGGTCAGCGTGCAGGGAACCGCCCGGAAAGCGCTGGCCTGAGTCGATGTCACGTCCGCAACCGGATTCCACCGTATCGGACTGACTTCAACCATCGCGCGATCAGGGTGGTTAGAAAGCAACTCAGGCCCGACGCGCAGAGACGAGACCGTTAGAGCCATGGTCCGTGGCCCGGTTGTCGGGGAGCACTTCAAAATCGGCGTCAACCTGCCAGAAACACGCCCGGGCCGACTCGATATCGCTGTGGCTTTGCCAGCGTTGCTCGCCGAAGCGCGGACGGGCGCCGAGTTGGCGTGCCTTGTCCTGCCATAAAGGGTTATAGGGTAGGAGGCTCAGGCGTCTGATCCCGTGACTTTGCAGAAATCTGGCGATGGCCAGCAGATTGTCGGGACGGTCAGTAAGACCGGGAATCAGCGGGATGCGCGGCCGCAGTTCGTGCGTGGTGTCCCGCCAGTCCAGCAGGCGTTCGAAATTGGCCAGAATCTGCCGATTGGACTGGCCGCAGTAACGCTTGTGCAGGGACTCATCAATGAATTTCAGGTCGAAGTAGAGGGCTTCCAGTTCTGGCAGCATGTGCCGGGCAACCCGGTCCCAGGCGAACAGGCCGCAGGTCTCCAGCAGTCGATGCACTCCGGCGGCCCCGAGTCCGGAGAGCAATTCACCGCAGTAGGCCGGATACAGCGTGGCTTCGCCGCCAGACAAGGTGACGCCGCCGCCTGAATGGCGGAAGAAAGGCCGGTATCGGAGCAATTGTTTCAGCAGCTGTGGCACTGGCAGGCTGTAACCGACCCGAGTGAGCGCGCCGCTGGTGCAGGCGCTGACGCAGTCGCCACAGCCGATGCAGCGCGTGGTATCCCGCCGCCAGGGTGGTCCGGACAGGGCGCCGTGCGTACAGGCTTCGCGGCAGGCGCCCTGATCGAGGCAGCGTTCGGCCTGATGGCGCAACTGGGGCCGGGGATCGATGGTTTCCGGGTTATGACACCAGACACAGGCCAGCGGGCAGCCCTTGAAGAAGACCACCGTTCGGATTCCCGGACCGTCATCCAGGGAGTGTCCCTTGATTTCCGTCAGCAAGGGCAAATGCCGGCTCACTGGGCGTACTCGGCGCGTTCGATCAGCTCACGCTGCATGTCCGGGTTGAGCGTGACGAAATAGGCGTTGTAACCGGAGATGCGCACCAGCAGATCGCGGTAGTTTTCCGGATGCACCACGGCATCACGCAGCGTGGCGGAACTGACCACATTGAATTGCATCTGCATGCCGCCCTGCTCGATGTAGGCCTTGGTATAGGCCGCCATATGCTCGATACGGCACCGATGGCCATCTTCTGTGGAAGGAACGTACTTGACGTTGAACGCGACGTTGTTGACCAGATCGGCGGGATCGAGCTGGGCTACATCGAGCAGATTGTCCAGCAGATTGTCACTGGCCTGAGGACTGGGCGTGAGACCGGGGCTGAAGGCCTTGCCAGCTCGTCGACCTGAAGGCAGCGCGCCGCTCAGACTGCCAAAGGCGACATGATTGGACATGGACCAGAAACCGGCCCAGTACGGTCCGCCGCGATAATTTCTCAGCCCGGCGAACAGGACATGCACGTCGTGAGTCAAACGCCGCGCCAGCTCCAGGGCGGCAGTATCTCCCGAGCCAAACCGTGGCACCTGCTGGCGGATCAGGGCGAGGACGGGGTCGTGGCCAGCGAAATCGACGGCCAGGATGCGGCGCAGGCCGGGCAGATCCAGGTGTCGATCGAGGTAGACCAGATGCTGAATCGCCAGCAGCGAATCGACCACATCGGCCAGCCCGATGCAGGCCACCCCGGAGCTGTTGAAACGTGCCCCTGCGGCGGTGGCGTCGCGACCGGTCTGGATACAGCCGCCGATCAGACTGGAGAGCAGGGGAGTGGGGCGCAACATGCGGTGGGCTTCGCCGAGCTGGGCGTTGTAGTCGGTGGCGTGGCCGGCCAGCAGGCGCAGATGGCGCAGAAAGGCCTGATAAAAGGCTTCGAAGTCCGCCGGCAGGCCAGTGTCCGGGCCCAGTTGGCAGCGCAGCAGGGGGTGGTGGCCACCATGCAGGGCCAGTTCCAGCGGAGTCACCAGATTGAACATCAGGCAGCCGGTATGCCCCATATGCTGGCCGGTGAGCGTCGGTTCCACGCAGCCGACCGCACTCCAGTTGCCCGCGTCAGCGGCCGGATAGCCGGCGGACCGGAGTGCGGTGATGACATTGGCATCACCATGAATCGACGGTGTGGCACGGGTGATCAGATTGACTTCACACAGGCGGTGCAGAAAGGAGTCGCTGTTGCGCTGATGGTGGTAGCGCGCATTGACGTTGGGGTCCCGCAGCTTGAGCATTTCGGTGACCTTGAGCAGGACATAGCTCATGTCATTGACCGCGCAGCGGCCGTCGCCGGTGACCCCGCCCAGCGTAATGGCCTGATCCGATGAGCTGCCGCCAAACAGGTAATTGCCGATGTCCGGAACCAGTGGCAGATGATCCGCACAGCGCAGAAAAAAGCAGCCGACCAGTTCGATGGCCTGGTGAACATAGGCCTGGCGTTCAGCGGCCGTGGAGAGCTTGCGACTGTCAGCCAGGAAGTAGGGCTGCAGCCACTGGTCCATGCGTCCCAGCGATAGCCCGGCATTGGTGTTCTCCAGGTGCAGGGCGATCCATAGCGTCCAGGCGGATTGCAAGGCCTCGTGCAGGGTGCGGGCCGGCTGGCGCGGTACACAACGGCAGAGCGCGGCCAGATTGAGCAGTTCCTCTCGCCGGCCCGGCTCGCTGCAGGCCTGCGCCTGGGTGGCAACTTCCGCAGCCAGATTATCGGCATAGCACTCCAGGCCATCGAGTACGATCAGCATGGCCTGAAGTGCCGCGCTGTCAGGCTGCTGGCGGTAGCGCGCCTTGATCCTGGCACGCAGGCCGCTGGTGCCTTGGGCAAGCAGGCTGGGAAAGTCCGGAATCGTGTGGGAGAGCGCGACGGTTTTCCAGTTGAAATAGGCGCTGAAACGCTCCTCGATGCGTTGCCCGGTCGGATAGGCATGGTGTTCGCGAACCCATTCCCGAAAATTGCGTCGCAACCAGAATGGAAAAACCTCGTGATGCAGGCAGGCCGCATCCCGGGTTTCGATCTGGTAGGGATTCAGGGGCCGTTTTGCGGCGGTGAGCAACTCCCCCCAGATCAGGGTGCCGTGGGCGTCCGGATACACCACAACGCCCACGTCCTTGCTGGTGGTCGTGCCCGCCAGCAGATCATCGGGCCGCAGGCGGGGTGTCTTGCTGGACAGCATGGCGGCGAAAGCATGCGCCTGGCGCAGCTCCGGAATCCAGGGGCGGCCATTTTCGTCCTGTTCAAAGCCATGTTTCCGGTACCACCGGGTGAGATCCCGGGCGCGTTCGGGACACAGCGCGGGTGGGGTTGAGAAGTGCTGTCTCAGGAACTTGCTCAGGCGCGGGAAATCATCCAGGGTATAAGCGCTCAGGCCGGGATCATCCAGCACGGCCAGCGTGGCCTCGGGCGCAAGCTTCAGGCGTTCATCGCGTGTGCCGTCACGGCCGACCCCGGTCGGTGCCGCATACAGGTCTTGCCGGGACCGGACAGGGCGTGGCCAGGCTTGCAGCACCGCGGAAAGCAGGAAGTTCAGCGCCGAGGCGACACTCAGGTTGCCTTCGATGCGCATCTCGCTGCGCAACAAGGCCAGCAGCACTTCGCTGGGCGGTGAGCTCAGGATCGCGCGCAGCGCCGAGCTGTCACGAAATATCCACTGACAATCCGCGGCAGGGTGAATGCCCGGGCTCACCCGAAAGCGGCCTTGAGCAACCCGGATGGTCTGGGCCACTTCATTCGCCTCGGTGCGCCAGACCACCGTGAAATCCAAAGGCCCGTCGCAACTGTGCAGCAGGCGCCGCAGTTTTGGTCGCCAGGTGTAATTCAGGGCCAGGGCATGCAAGGCCAGCCCCAGCAAACGATTCGACCAGGGCTCGTGTGCGGTGAAAAAGCCGCGTTGTTGTTCTAGATCAATTCGCATCGTGTGTGGTCCGCGTAGGCTGATGTGTCCATTGAACGGTCGGATGGGCTTGGGGGTCTTGCCAATGCACGACAAGCGAATGTCGAATCACGCCAAACCGAGGGTTGGCGAGCGGGTGGTCGCTGCGGCATTTGCGCAGCTGGTGCTCGACACGGCGCGGTCGGCGGGCGTCGCACCGGCCAGTCTGGCTCAGGCAGCCGGGCTGGCTCCGGCCACCCTGCAAGACCTGCCTGAATCCCTGCCTCAAATCCTGTTTCTGCGCTTGCTGGCGGCAGCGCGACAGCGCAGTGGTGACCCTGATTTCGGCCTGCACTGTGGCCTTAAAGCGCGGCCGGCCAGCTTTTCATTGCTGGGCTATCTGATGATGAACTGTGTCAATCTGGGCCAGGCTTTCTGGGAGGTTCGGCACTATGAGTCGCTGGTGCATCAGCTGGGCACGACCGGGATTGAAACCCGGGCTGAAAAGCTGGCTCTGCGCTGGGACAATGCCTACCAGGATCAGGCCTGCGCGCGCGACCTGAGCGAGATGATTCTGTCCGGCGTTCTGGCGTGCGGTCAGTCGCTGGCGGGACAAGCTCTGCCCTTGCTCGCGGTGGACTTTGTGCATGCCGCGCCGACGGATGCACAGGGCGTGCTGCGGCGTTTTGCTGTCCCGGTACGGTTTGAGCAGTCCGCCAATCGGCTGTGGTTCCCATCCCGGGTCGCCAGTTGGCCAAGTGCCCAGGCCGATACGCGAATGCGGGATCTGTTCCGCCAGCATGCCCAGCGTTTGCTGGAACCGCCAGATCCACCGGATGTGCTGCTGCAGTTGCGCCAGGCACTGTTCCAGGTCCTGCCCCAGCGCGGCGCTCACCTGCGGCCGCTGGCCCAGAGCCTGGGCATGGCCCCGCGTACCTTGCAGCGTCGCCTGGCCGAGCAGGGGCAAAGTTTTCAGCGCATCCTGGATGAGGTACGTCAGGAGTTGGCGCGCCAGTATCTGGCCGATCCCCGCCTGTCCCTGGTGGAGATCGGCTATCTGCTGGGCTACAAGACCCAAAGCGCATTTCATCATGCGTTTCGCTCCTGGACCGGTCAGACCCCGCTGCGCTTCCGAACCCAGCAACGGCGCAGGGTGCTGCGCAACACCGGGCCGGGCGGTGAGACCCGGAATCTGGGCTCAGGTCATGGACACGCGTAAGGCCGTGCGGCCCGCGAATTTGAGCTGTGGCTCGGTTTGGGAGGCCTTTTTGAGGGGCACGGCCTGGGAACTTGAATAGTCTTTTTTTTGCGTTGATGGGGGGTGGATATGTCCAGTACAAAAAACAAACTTCGAGCCGCGGTACTGCAGGACAGCAATTGGCATTCAGAGCATGGCTGTGGTGAATGCCCGATCAGTGAGTATTGCCTGCCGCTGGGCCTGTCCTGCGCAGACAGTGAAAGCCTGGGCCGCCTGATGCAGGTAAGCCGCCCGCTGGAGTGCGGTCAGCCCCTGATTCATGCCGGTGACCCTTTACGGGCGCTGTACGCGGTGCGCGCGGGTTGCTTCAAGACCACCGCCGTGGATCTGGATGGGAATGAGCGGGTGGTGGACTTTCATCTTCCCAGCGAGCTGATCGGCCTGGATGCGATTTTTACCGGGGTACATCCCTCCGATGTAACCGCGGTCACGATGGGCAAGTTGTGTATTTTTCCCTACCGAGCCTTACTGAACCTGGCGGGTCAGACGCCCGGCCTGCTTGACAGCCTGCTCAAGCTGTTCAGCAAGAATTTGTTGGCGCAGCTGGCTCACACGGTTGATAACACCGCCGATCAGCGCCTGGCCGGGTTTCTGCTGCGACTTTCCCTGCGCCTGCCCAGACGCGGTGAAATCAATGATCGCTTCCTGCTGCCGATGTCGCGCACGGATATTGCCAGTCACCTGCGCGTGGCCACCGGCACCTTGAGCCGGATGATCGCCTCCCTGCAGGATCGGGATCTGGTCCGGGTGGAGGATAGGCTGGTCGAAATCATTGACGTGGAGGGGCTTCAGGCTTCGGCCGGACCGCTGGCTGAGATCATCTTGTAGCTGATTTCAGCCGGCTGATCCGGGCTGGTTGCGCAGCCTGGCGGGCGCGCAGCCCTGGGTGTCGGCTTCAATGCGGTTAGCTGCCAGATTGAGCAATCCCCGCAAGGGCAAGGGGAGCTGTTTTTCGTCCACCGCATCGAGGACATTCTTGCAGGCTACCCCCAGGTCGGTATCGCCGGTGATCTGAATCCGGCGTTGAAAGAACAGCGTGTCCGGATCGACCCGGCGCGCAGCCAGCAGGACGAAATCCTGCAGACGTCCGGCGAAATCCACATCCGGGGTGAAGGGGTCCTGCGCCAGGACCAGACCGTGGGTGCCTGCGGAAACCGACCATACGAAGCCGGCATCAGTGACCCGAATACGAATCCAGCGACGGTAAAGGAAGGCCAGCTCCCCCCGGTTGAAGGCTGCCTCGAACAACTGTTGAAACAGCGGTTCCAGCAGGGCGCGCTGCAGGGCAAACGGAATCAGCCGTCCGGGAGTGCCGGAGCTGACCAGCTGGGTCAACAAGACTGTACTCACGGCTGCGGCGCCACTGGGCTGCCGGACTCGCCGGGTTCCTGCGCCTGGCCGAGCATGCCGGCTGCACCACGCCAGTACCCGTCACAGTGCCTGCTCGCGTCCAGGGGGAACTCGAAAGGCTGGTCACTACGCACAGCAGCGACCAGGGCATCGACCAGCCGCAGCGTGCTCAGATCCAGCGGACTGACTCGCAGGATAGTGGCACCTCGGGTCGGCAGTTCGTCCAGATGGGTGCACAGGTTCTGAATTTTGCCGGACTGGGTCTGGATGCCATTGAGAGTGAACAGCGGCTCTCCTTCCTGACTGTCAATGGGCATCCCCTGGGGGTAGTCGATACAGCGGAAATCGCACTGATCTTTCGGCAGGTTCAGGGCGCGGGCGGTAAAGCAGCGAGCCGAGTAGGCCAGGGGCAGGCGGCCATAAGTCCAGATTTCCACATCCAGATCGGCGTTCGGGACCAGCTCGCGAAACTCCGCCAGGATAGTGGCGATTTCCTGACCGGAGAGTTCCACCGGCGGTAGCCAGCGGCGCATGCCACAGGCCTGCAGCTCCTTGAGGGTGTGGCCGTTATAGGCATTGATCGTGGGTCCGGCGACGAAGGGCAGGCCCCACTCCTGCAGGGTTTCCACTGCGGCCATGTCATTGGCTTCGATAGGGAACAGGCCGTTGTCGAGAATCCGCTTCAGGCTGGAAAGTTCTGACTCGGCTTCGATCAGCGCCATGGTGGACAGCACCACCTCCTTGCCCGCTTCGCGCAACATTTTGCCGGTTTCAAGCCAGTCCGCCAGGCGGTACTCCCGGCGTTTGGAGCAGACGGTTTCTCCCAGGTAGACGATATCGGCCCGGCTGTCGCGGGCGGCCTGATAAAACTCATCCAGTTTCGCTCTGGGCCAGTGATACTGCAGCGGTCCGATGGAAACGCGCATGGCTTGCTCCGGGGTTATTGCCAGGGTCGCTCGTAAGCGCCCAGCGTGGTCTGGTGTCCTTCGGACAGATCTGCCAGCTGGGCATCCCAGGCTTCGCGAACGCGAAACGCGTTCGGGTCCGCCAGCAGGCAGTCCAGGGCGTTACGCCATACTTCGGTCACCCGGCGCACGTAAGACAAGCTGCGCTGTCGGCCTTCGATCTTGATGGCGACCACGCCAGCCTGATGCAGGTCCGGCAACAGGTGCAGCGTATTGAGGCTGGTGGGCTCTTCCAGGGCGTGCAGGATATTGCCGTCAAGCGCAAAGCGGCCCTTGCACAGGGTCGGATAACCAGCTGCTTCAGCGGCCGTGAAGCGGTCGATCAGCACGCCGTTCAGCCGGGATTCCAGACCTTGCGTGGTCTCGGTCCAGCGCACCGCCCAGGCGGGTGAGCAGACCCCGGTCTTGTTCGGTGAATCGCCGGTCAGATAGGAACTCAGGTGGCAGCGCCCTTCAGCCATGATGCACAGGCCACCGAAGCCGAAAACTTCCAGCGGCGTGCTGGTGTGGGCCGCCAGTGAGCGAATCTGGCTCATGGACAGGACCCGCGGCAATACCGCGCGCTGAATGTCGAAATGTTCGCGGTAGAATTTCAGTGCCTGCCGATTGGTTGCGGAACCCTGGACCGACAGGTGCAGGCGCGCATCCGGATAGCGGTCGCGCAGCAGGCGCATCAGGCCGATATCGGCCAGGATCAGCGCATCCGCGCCGAGTTGCAATGCGGTTTCCGCCGCTTCGATCCAGCGCGCCATGCCACGGGGTTGCGGATAGGTATTGAGTGCCACGAACACCTTGCGCGCGTGGCGATGTGCATAGCGGATGCCCTGGGCCGCCGTTTCACGGTCGAAATTAAGGCTGGGGAAGGCCCGGGCGTTGGTGTCATTGCGAAAACCAATATAGACCGCGTCCGCGCCGGCATCCACGGCCGCTTTCAGTGAGGGTAGGTTGCCCGCCGGACAGACCAGTTCCATGGAGTCTCCTCAAGTGGTTGAAGTGCCGGAGCGTCACTGCGGTCAGCAGGCGCGCGTGCCGTCGAAGATCGATCTTAGGCAAGCTGCCCGGCCCGCTTCTTCACTTAGATCAAACCCTTCCAGGAGCTGTCCTGGCCTTTACAAATGTCAGGTCTCATGGCGCGGGATGACTCTAATCTGCGCTTTGCGTCCTGGCTTTGAACGGGCGTGGCGGACTCGGTTTCGCCTTTTCCCCTTTTGGTCATTCGGTAATTCGATGTCAATGCGCCACCCGGGGGGTCGCCGCCCTCTGCGAGATTTGCAAGCCTTCGCCGCCACGCTGGAACGGAGGGAGGATCTGCGGCGAATCAGCCAGGCAGTCAGCCCCAAGCTGGAAGTGACCGAACTGTGTCGACGTGCCCTGCGCGCGGATGGGCCGGCCTTGCTGTTCGAAAACCCGACCGGCTCGGCGCTGCCCCTGATCGGTAATGTGTTTGGCTCGACGCGCCGAATCGCCCAGGCGCTGGGGTTTGAAACCATAACGGACTTGCGCCAGCTGGGCGAACTGCTGGCTTACCTCAGGGAACCTCATTGGCCGAGCAGCATGCCGGCGGCGATGGCCGAACTGCCCCGCCTGAGTCAGGCTCTGCATGCGCGTCCGCGTCGTGTGACTCACGCACCTTGCCAGGATCGGGTCTATCGTGGCGGGCAGGTGGATCTGGCCATGTTGCCGGTTCAGACCTGTTGGCCCGAGGATGCCGGTCCACTGATTACCTTTGGCATGGTGGTCACACGGGGGCCGAACAAACCACGGCAGAACATCGGCATCTACCGTCAGCAGGTGATCGCACCGAACAAAGTGATCATGCGCTGGCTGGCCCAGCGTGGCGGCGCCCTGGATTTTCGTGAATGGTGCCAGGCGTTTCCGGGGCGGCCGTTTCCGCTGGCGGTGGTCATCGGAGCCGATCCCGCGACGACCCTGGCCGCGGTCACGCCGATTCCGGACACCTTATCTGAATACGAGTATGCCGGGTTGCTCCGCGGCGCGCGCGGCGAGGTGGTGCGCTGCCGCAGTCACGCGCTGGATGTCCCGGCCTCGGCGGAAATCGTGCTGGAAGGCTTCATCGATCCTCAGGAAACCGCGCTGGAAGGTCCGTTTGGCGATCACACCGGTTACTACAATGCCCAGGATCATTTTCCGGTGTTCACCATCGAGTGCATCACGACACGAGACAAGCCCTGGTATCAGGGGAGTTACATGGGGCGCTCACCTGAGGATGAGCCATCGATTCTGGCCCAGGCCCTGAACGAAATCTATCTGCCGCTGTTGCAGAAACAGTTTCCGGAGATTATTGATTTTTACCTGCCGCCCGAAGCCTGCTCGTATCGGGTGGCCTGTATCAGCATTCGCAAGTCGTATCCCGGCCACGCGCGTCGGGTGATGCTGGGTATCTGGTCTTATCTGCGCCAATTCACCTACACCAAATATGTGATCGTCACCGATGATGACATTGATGTGCGGGACTGGAAGCAGGTGATCTGGGCCCTGTCGACCCGGGCGGATCCGGGCCGGGACAGTTTGATCGTGGAGCGCTCACCGGTCGATTATCTGGATTTCTCCAGTCCCCAGGCTCATCTGGGCGGAAAGATCGGATTCGATGCGACCAATAAATGGCCGGCCGAAACCTCCCGCCCCTGGGGGCGGCCCATCGTGATGGACGCCGAAGTGGTCCGGCGTATGGATCGGCTGTGGGACGATCTGGCGCAGTCATCGGGTCCAGCGACCTCGTGAAATGGTCTCGGCCAGGCCAGACAGAGGTTTGATCAATGTCAAATCCGTTCAAGGTCTGGGCGCTAGAGTGAACACATGTGCATGGACTTCTTAGTGCGGCGGTATGCCGATCTGCAGCGTGGCGGTAGACGCCGGCTCAGTTCGTCCGGCACCCAGCAACAAACGCGGTCAGGCTGATGAACCCGGGAAACCCGGTCTGATGACCGCGACCCTCCGGCTTCCGGTTGTACGGGCCTGTGCGGCTTGTTCCTGGGTCGCAGATCTGTCCTGCCTGGCGGGTGTCGCTGCACAACGGCCAGGTATGGCGCGGGTTGTCGCGCAGCGACAGGCCTCCTTGTGTGGGCAGGGCGGGTAGGCGCTGATGCTGGCCGAGGCCGACGTC